>LXQK01000200.1:20329-23231 GCA_001683905.1 Marivirga sp. ANT-B6 | reverse complement strand
TACTTTTTTAACTAAAATGGAGGATTTTTTTATGACTAACGATTCACTAAGAAACCGGAACCCTGACCCGGTTATAACAACAGGGGTGCACACATCCGGCACTGCAGGATGGGATGCAGTTAAAAGAATTTCATGGGGTGCTGTATTTGCAGGCGTAATTATTGCCATGGTTATCCAGCTTACGCTGAGTCTGCTGGGATTGGGAATTGGCATTGGCACTATCGACCCAATGGATAGTAGTAGTACAATGAAAGGTTTGGACACCGGCGCCCTGATCTGGTGGGTTGTCAGCAGCCTTCTGGCGCTATTTGCTGGTGGCTGGGTAGCTGGTCATTTGGCAGGATTTCCAAGAGCTTTTGAGAGCGTGTTGCACGGACTGCTCACCTGGTCGCTGGTAACTTTGATTTCTTTCTACCTGCTCACTACTGCGGTAGGAAAAATTGTAAGTGGTGTGGGTAATTTGGTAGGGCAGACGCTTTCTGCTGCTGGCCAGGGGATAGCCGCTGTCGCTCCTGAAGCGGGCCAGGCTATTCAAAACGAATTGGAACAACAGGGAATTGATGTAAACAGTTTGAAGCAGGAAGCCAGGCAGCTTCTAAGGGATACAGGTAAGCCCGAATTGCAACCTGAGAACCTGGAGAGAGAAGCCAACCAGGCAGCAACGATGGCTGAAAACCAGGCCGGGCAAGTAGCTCAGAATCCCCAGCAGGCTGGTCAAAGCCTGGAGGAGGTATTTGATCGGCTTGTGAACCGAGGGGGCGAGGTGGTAAACGCCGCTGATAAAGATGCTGCGGTAAACGTGGTGATGAACAGGACAGGAAAAAGCCGGCAGGAAGCAGAACAAATTGTCGAGAATTGGACGAAAACCTACCAGCAGGCCAGAACAAATCTGCAGCAAACTGCCGAAGAGGTTAAACTGAAGGCAAGAAAAACTGCTGATGATGTAACCTCTGCCGTATCTAAGGCAGGCATATACGGATTTATTGCACTGATGTTTGGTGCGCTGGCTGCAGGTGTAGGCGGTAAATTAGGTGAACCGAAAGAAACCATAATAGAAGACCGCGGCGTGGTGCATTGATAAAGAATCAAAGCATACGATGATCGTTAATTAAAAGACACACAAAAAGCCTCTTGTAACGCATGTTACAAGAGGCTTTTTGTGTGTCTTTTTTGGGTGAGGGATTGCAGTGGAAAACCCAGAGCCTGTGCGGGTGGATTTGGAACGGAAAGCCCGGCCCGATAGGGACACCCCCAAAAAGATGGGTTTATACTTTTGTTTCTGTGAAATTGTGTACCCGTAGAATTTCTTATCGCTATTCACTAGATAAAAATAAGCTTTATTCCTATTTTTGTTTTTCTAATGCTTATTAGGGATGTTAGCTCAGTTGGTTTAGAGCGCCGCCTTGACAGGGCGGAGGTCGTGGGTTCGAATCCCTCACGTCCCACTTCTTCAATTTTTATTCCTGAGATACTGCTTTATCGTTCGGGCAAACGAACCATTTCTCTATGAAAAAAGCACCCCAGTTATTGCTGTTATTTTACACAAGTATCATGCTTTTTACTTTTTGTGAGAAGAAAGAAGATATGGAAGATGACGTTCAGGAACTGGAGGAACCTGAGGGTTGGCCATTGTTTGAAGATGCCGTGAGCAAGGGCGTGGTCACAAAAGATGCCATAGACGAAGCTTCAGGCCTGGCAGCAAGTCGCAGGAATCCGGGTATTTTCTGGACCCATAATGATTCAGGTAATATGCCTGTTATTTTTGCATTGGACGAAACTGGCGCTTTTAAGGCAGAATTTAGCCTCCTGAATGTGCCTAACAGAGACTGGGAAGATATCGCTGTAGGCCCGGGGCCTGTCGATAATATACATTACATATACATTGGTGAGATTGGCGACAATGATGCGGTGCATAAAGCCAACTATATCTATCGGTTTCCGGAACCGGACCTGGCGGCATCGGGCGAGTTGGGAGCCTATGAAATTGCACAGTATGATGTGATTACCTATGTGTATCCGGACGGTCAACGAGACGCTGAAACCTTGATGGTGGATCCGAAAACCAGGGACATTTATATCGTATCGAAGAGGGAGTCAAATGTGCACCTTTATAAGGCAGCTTATCCACAGGCTACCGATGGGGTGATAACGCTGGAAAAGATGGCTACTTTGCCGTATTCCTTTATTGTAGCAGGGGATATCGATGCCAGCGGCGATGAGATTTTAATGAAAGGTTATACGGATGTGTATTTTTGGAAGCGAAAGGGTTCTGAAACGATTGCCGCAACCTTGTCTGGAACTCCACAGAAAATTAAATACTTAATTGAGCCACAGGGAGAAGCCATCGCCTGGGATGCAGAAGGTGTAGATTTTTATACTTTAAGCGAAAAAAGAGAAAACCTCGACCCGCACCTTTATTTCTATAAAAGAAAATAATACCTGGCATCAAATTAAAATCTCTGGTAGACGATCTAATAGCGGTTTTTGTGCCCCATTGACCCTGGCGCAGGCTTCGTGATAGCTAAACCACCTGGCTTGATCTACTTCGGGGAAATATTTTTGCACGCCTGACCGCGGTGGCCACTCCAAAAGAAAAGTATTGCTTGGCAAACCATCTTCAGGCGACCAGCTACCTTCAAAGGCCCAGGCATATACAGTCTTTCCACCTTTTTGCCTGATATGGCCAAGGGCATGATACGGGGGAGTAGGAACAATACCCGTTTCCTCAGTAAATTCCCGGCAAGCCGCATCAAGTAGCCCCTCATTAGCCTCGGGCAATCCCTTGGGAATTGTCCACCACCCCAGGTCTTTCCTGGTGAAGTATGGCCCGCCCGGGTGCACTAAAAAAAATTCATATGCCTCTTTGCGTCTAAACATCAATAAGCCCGCGCTCACTAAAGCC
>LXQK01000200.1:0-20187 GCA_001683905.1 Marivirga sp. ANT-B6 | reverse complement strand
TATCGTACCTTCAATAAAAAATTAGTACTGTAGCTGTTTTTCTTTTTCTTTATATAGCTGCCACCAGGGCACATAGGGAGCATGATGGTGCTCGTAATGGTAGCCGAAAAAATAGCAGGAAATAAACGCCAACCAATGGTTTTTCTGTAAACTCCTCGCTTTATGCTTATTGTCTGCCCTATGCTCGCCTTTGTGTGGCAGATAGGTGCCAAAATAAAATAACTGTAGCGTTGCTAAAATGGATGGTACAATCCAAAAAAGTATAATATTTACCTGCGGAAAAAAAAGTAACAGGACATTATATGTTATTGCCATCAGGATAATCTGCCAAATTGTAACATACTGCATCAGAAATTTAAAATACCAGGGAATGAATGATCCGTGATAAAAGTCGGGATCTTCATCTGTAGCAACATGACGGTGGTGCAGGTGATGCTTTGGAAACAACCGTGGGTATGAGTTATAGGCAAATAAAGCAGCAGAGACAGTACCAATCGCTTTATTTAATGGCTTGTTAGCTGAGACTACCCCATGCATAGCATCATGTGCTGTGATGAAAAGGCCGGTATACAAATGTATCTGAAATAAAAACAAGATATAAATCAGTGGATTTGAAAAATCTACCTCGATTAAAAATGCCGTAACAAGGCAAAAACACCATAGCAGAATGATGGTTAATGCGATATAAGTACCTTTATGTCGATTGAAGTGATGCATATGAAGTATATACAAATATACCAGGTAAAGAGTTTACAAAATCACGATTTGCCTAATTTATAGCTGTAGCAACTTATCTCCCTTAATTTTCTTCCAAGGCGAAAAGCTATCGTGTAAGCATTTGCATACGGTGCGCATCTAATTTAACCAATATAAATAGCAAAATTGTAAAGGCATACAAGGAAGACCCTCCGTAACTATAAAATGGCAATGGAATACCTACCACAGGAAATAATCCGATGGTCATCCCAATATTCACCAGAAAGTGGAAAAAAATAATAGAGGCCACCGAATAACCATAAACGCGCGAAAATCGAGATTTTTGCCTTTCGGCAATATAGATGATACGATACAATAGAGCAATGAAGATAGTAATGATAACAAGACTCCCTATCCACCCGTGTTCTTCACCAATAGTGCAAAAAATAAAGTCAGTACTTTGTTCTGGTACAAAGTCGAATTTAGTTTGGGTACCTTCCAGAAAACCTTTTCCTGCAAAGCCACCAGAACCTATAGCAATCTTCGATTGTGTCACGTTCCAGCCATAACCAAGTGGATCGGCTTCTGGATTTATCAGTGCTTTGATCCTGTTCTGCTGGTGAGGCTTAAAAACATCAGTAATAATAAAATCAACACTTTTTACTACACCAATTACCAACAACATTCCTACAACGATAATGGCAATTTTTTTCGGATGCTTTTTACTAAAAGCGATTATCAGAATACCTATAACAATGATCGCGATAATAAGGTACAGTTGTGGCACCAGAAGGGTGAGGGTAAATATGGCACCAGCAGCCAAGCCGATTAATATTGGCGGTGAAGGAAATCCTTCCCGATAAAGCATCACCACAAATCCGGCAAACACCATGGCCGACCCAGTGTCGCCTTGTAAGATAATTAAAGCAGCAGGTAAGCCAATAATGCCTCCTATAACCATCTGCACAGGCAGCTTGGTCAATTTGAGGCTGGAATCGGACAGGTATTTCGCCATAGCCAGTGCTACGGCAAATTTTGCAAATTCGGCTGGCTGGAGTCTAAAACTGCCAATCTCAAACCAGGATTTGGAGCCAGCTACTTCCCTACCAAACAACAAAACAAAAATGAGCATTAAAATCACCGTACCATAGATGACATAGCCAAAAGAGTCATAGAATTTATAGTCTATAGCCATGATGATGACAACCAGAATCAGCGAGGTGGCGATCCAAAGAAGCTGCTTACCAGAGTTGAGGGAAAGATCAAAAATATTTTGATTGAGCGATTCATCGTAAACGGCAGCAAATATGTTTAGCCATCCAGATATCACCAGCACCCCATATAGAACGATGGTAACCCAATCAATTTTATTACCTTTAATTTCCTGGTTTCTCAATAGTATATTAGCGTTTATTCACTTTTATAAAACCAATTAATAGATAAATTTGCCCTTTAAAATATAAGTCTCCTGAACGATATTGTCGGTACATCCATTGATATATTTTTCGATCATCAATCCGGTGATACCTGCTGCGGCACGGGCGCCTTCTCCGGCATTTTCTACATATACCGCCATGGCAATTTTAGGATTGTCTTTTGGTGCAAAGGCAATAAACACGGAGTGGTCTTCTCCCTGGGAGTTTTGCACAGTTCCAGTTTTTCCACATACGATGATGTCTTTCAGCTTCGCCCGATACTGGCCAGTACCTGATCGTACTACTTCTTCCATGGCGTTTACAGCTACATCAAAATGCTTCCGCTCCACAGATGTGTATATTTTTTCCTGATATTCGGGAAGTGGCTGTTGATTTTCACCAATAGCTTTAATTAAATGCGGTCGTAGATAGTAGCCCCTATTGGCAACTGTAGCAGCAAAGTTTGCCATCTGTAGCGGCACAACCTGTACTTCTCCCTGCCCAATAGAATTGGAGTAAATGGTAGAGTACTTCCATTGATTATCACCGTAAATCCTGTCGTAAAGGGCAACAGTAGGGATGTAGCCTCCTTTTTCGTTGGGCAGGTCTATGCCTAGTTTACTACCAAAGCCAAAGCTCATAATATGCTTACGCCAAATCTCAAGACCCAGCTCTGTATCGATGAAGGTATTTGGTGATAAATTTTGGTTCAATACCCGCTGGTATACATTTCTAAAGTAGGGATTACAGGAGTTGGTTATTGCACCTTTTAAATCTTCGAAGGAATGGGCTCCATGGCAGTTGATAATGCTTCTGTTACAAGGTATTCTTGTGTCCGGGGTAATTACGCCCTCCTGTAGGGCCACCAAAGCCTGCGCAATCTTGAAGATAGAACCGGGAGGAAACTGCCCCTGCAATGCCCTGTTAAACAATGGGTTTAAACTGTCTTTCACTAAGGCGCCGAAGTTATTGCCGTACTCTCGACCGGTTAAGAGATTTGGGTCATAGCTTGGACCGGAAACCATAGCAAGTATTTCTCCTGTCGCCGGTTCTATGGCAACAATACTTCCTACCTTTCCTTTTAGCAAAGTCTCGGCATACCGCTGCAACTCTACATCAATGGTAGAAATCAGATTATTCCCTGGAATAGACGTGGTGTCGTATTCACCTTGCTTAAACCTCCCCTTTTCAACACCACGTACATTAACCATGCGGTACTGCACACCTCTTCGTCCGCGCAATTGTTTTTCGTATTTTAATTCAAGCCCGCTCTTCCCGATGTAGTCTCTTTTTTTGTAGTATTTGCTGCTGTCTCTGTCTAACTCCCTTCTGCTGGTTTCACCGATATAACCAAGCGCATTGGCCAGAATAGGGAAAGGATAGGACCTCACAGTACGTGCCTGAATATAAAATCCTGGAAAGTCAACAAAGAAATCCTGTGCTGCTGCAAAATCTTTATTAGAAAGCTGCTTGATAAAAACGGAAGGTTTTACGTAGGAATAGTCCTTGGCAGCCTGAAGCCTGGTTTTGTAATCTTCCAGGGTGATATTGAAAAGACTACAAAAGAATAACGTATCCTTTACCTTTACCTCTTTGGGCACTACCATCAGATCATACACCGGATTATTGTATACGATCAGTTTTTCATTTCTGTCGTAGATCAGGCCCCGGTAAGGATATTCATCTACTCTTTGAATAATATTATTATCGGCAGCAAATTTATAGCTGGGATCGAGAACCTGGATAAAAAAAAGCTTGACCAGGTAGATAATAGCTACCAGGGCAATGGCAATCTGTATAATGTATCTTCTATTGTCATTCATTAAAATAGTGCAACTATATATTACAAGCTTCTTCCAGGGCTATAGAACAAATATTGAATAATTAGGATGGTAATAAAAGTAAATAAGGTGCTGAAAATTACTTTGAGTGATGTGAACCAAAATAAGCTAAAGTCCCCAGCCTCAATGAAAAACAAAGCAAAATGATGGATTAAAATCAAGGGCAAAATATAGGTACTGAACCATTCAATTCCCATGCTTTTAAGTGTCGGCCTCATTTCCAATTCATATCCACCTCTAGGAGTTATTAAATTTATCCAAATTGGTCTTAGATACATCAATAACACAGAAGCTGCACTATGAATTCCCAGGCTGTCATAAAAAATATCGAGGATCAACCCCGTAAGTAATCCGTAGAAAAGTAGCAGAATTTTATTGGTTTCAAATGGAAGCATTAACAAAAAAGCGACATATATGTAACAAAATGCTACATCGAACAGCACAATATTGCGCAGGATAAGCACCTGTAAAGTGATGTAAATGATAAAATAGAATACCTGAGCTACGACTGTCCTGGAATTCATTGCTTCCCGATTTTTAGCTCTAGCGAATCTCTTTCCTGTTGCAATTTATTATCGATTATATATACATAAGACAAGTTGTTAAAATCAGTAGACAGTTCTATGCCTATATCGTAGAATGCCGCATTTCCTTTGATACCAATTTCATTGATGGTTCCAATCATGATACCATAGGGATAGATGGAGTTGAAACCTGAGCTCACGACAGTATCACCTTTATCAATTTTCAAATGGCGGGGAACAAAGAGCAGACTGGCAGACTTGGAATCCCTGCCTTCCCACTTGATAGAACCAAAAGTCCCTGACCCCTTAATCACCGAGGAGATGTAGCCGTCGGTATGCAGCACAGAAATGATGGTAGCAAAATGATTTGAAACGGATTTCACCTTACCGACCACACCAGCACGTGTGACCACCCCCATACCAGGCTTAATTCCATCCAGCGAACCCCTATCGACGGTGATATAGTTATTGGTTCTGTTGATCGAATTATTGATTACTTTGGCATCGACAATATCATATTGTTCCAGAAAACCGGAGTCGAGGTAGTTTAAGCCTGCATTTCTGGGCACTTCCAAATTGGTTATCTTTTGCCGCAAGATAGCATTTTCTTCTGCAAGCTGATTGTTTACCTGCTTCAGGCTAAAGTAGTCGCTGATATCATTAGAAGCCTTGAGTACAGAAGCAGCATACCTATTGGATGAATTAAAAAAGGCCGCACTTTGGTACTGGTTATTTTGAATAATTAACCAGGCGCATAAAGCCTCTAGAAAAACAAAAAGGATAAAAGCTCTGTATTGATATAGAAACAGAAATAATCTTTGCATTTAGCCCTTAGGTCATCAAAACGGCTTTAAAAGAATTTAAATTTTTAAGGGCCATACCGGTACCTCTTACTACCGCTCTCAACGGATCATCCGCGATATGAATGGGTAGTTTAGTTTTTAAGGCTAGCCTTTTATCCAGTCCGCGTAATAGCGCCCCTCCACCGGTCAGGTGAATGCCATTGTCATATATATCTGCGGAAAGTTCAGGAGGCGAAATTTCCAATGCTTTTAAAACAGCTTCTTCGATTTTTGATACTGATTTATCTATAGCAAACGCAATTTCAGAATATGATATTTTAATTACTTTAGGAATTCCGGTCATGAGGTCGCGGCCTCTTATTTCATAGTCCTCAGGCCCTTCATCTAGCTCCGTAAGGGCCGAACCTACTTCGATTTTAACCTTTTCTGCCGATCGTTCACCGATCAGCAAATTATGCTGCCTGCGCATATAATCGAGTATGTCCTTGTTAAAGGTGTCGCCGGCAATTCTGATAGATTGATCTGCCACGATACCCGATAAGGCTATTACAGCAATTTCAGTAGTACCACCTCCAATATCTACAATCATGGATCCTAAGGGTTGTTCGATATCAATGCCTATTCCAATAGCTGCTGCCAGTGGTTCATGTATCATATATACCTCTTTGGCGCCTGCATGCTCCGCAGAGTCACGTACAGCACGTTTCTCCACCTCCGTGATACCCGATGGAATACAGATGACCATGCGGTGAGATGACGGAAAGAAGCGACTGTTACCTGTGTCGATCATCTTAATCATTCCTCTGATCATATGCTCGGCAGCATGGAAATCGGCAATAACACCATCTTTTAGGGGGCGAATTGTCTTTATATTGTCATGTGTTTTTTCATGCATTTGCATTGCCTGCCTGCCAATGGCCAGTACCTTATTGGAATTTTTATCGATAGCAATGATAGAAGGTTCATCTACCACAATTTTATCTTTATGGATGATTAGTGTATTGGCAGTGCCAAGATCTATTGCAATGTCACTTGAAAAGAAGTCAAATACCCCCATTTAATTTATTATTTTTACTGTTAATTTAGTGTTTAATAACTGCTATTATGTTCAGTGGTATCTTTCAGATAACTGCTGTCCCTTTAGATGCTACTCAATTTGTTAATGTTTAAAATGCCGGATTCCGGTAAAAGCCATGGCGATATCATGGGCATTGCAATAATCGATAGATTCCTGATCTTTAATAGACCCACCGGGCTGAATGATGGCTTTAATTCCTGCCTTGTGTGCTATTTCTACACAGTCTGGGAAAGGGAAAAAAGCATCAGAAGCCATTACAGCACCTTGCAAATCCATATTAAAAGATCGGGCCTTTTCAATAGCCTGATTCAATGCATCCACCCTGGAGGTCTGCCCTACACCACTTGCCAGTAATTGGCCGTCGCGGGCAAGCACGATCGTATTAGATTTAGTATGCTTTGCAATTTTACTGGCAAAAACAAGCGCAACATTCTCCTCGGCTGTTGCTTTGCAGTCGGTTACCGCACGCAGGTCTTCCAACTGATCGGTAACCAAGTCTCGATCTTGTTCTATAACGCCATTGAGTAAACTCTTGAACTGCTTTTTCTCTGTAATCTGTTGTTTTTGTAACAGTAAGATCCTATTCTTCTTCGTGGTTAAAACCCGGAGCGCATCATCAGTAAAATCTGGTGCTATCAGTACTTCAAAGAATAATTTATTTAATTCCTCAGCTGCCTGCAAATCTACAGGTTGATTGGTGATCAAAACTCCGCCAAAGGCAGATATGGTATCAGCAGCAAAAGCCTTTAGATAAGCTTCTTTGATATTTCTACCCGTAGCTACTCCACAAGCGTTAGTATGTTTCAAAATGGCAAAAGCAGGCTCAGCAGGATCAAATTCTTCCATCAGACAAACCGCTGCGTCTACATCTACCAGGTTATTGTATGATAATTCTTTACCGTTTAACTGGCTGAACATCTCCTCCAGCTTGCCGTAAAACAATCCTTGCTGATGTGGATTTTCGCCATACCTTAAAATGCGGCTTTCACCGGCACTCTGTTTGAACCTATGCAGCACATCCTCTTTATTGAAATATCTAAAGATCGACGTGTCGTAATGTGAGGTGACATCAAACGCATGGGCGGCAAATAACTTTCTTTCAGTCAATGTTGTTTCTCCGTTCCTATCCTGAAGTAACAGCTCAAGGCTTGCATATTGGTTTCGTGAAGCCACAATCAAAACGTCTTTATAGTTTTTGGCAGCTGCACGTATCAATGAAATTCCTCCAATATCAATTTTTTCTATAATATCTTCCTCCGGAGCGCCTGAAGCTACGGTTTCTTCAAATGGATAAAGATCAACAATGACCAGATCTATTGGTGGTATTTCATAGGAGGTAGACTCCATTACATCCTGCTCATGTTCTCTCCTGTAAAGAATGCCTCCAAAAACTTTCGGATGCAAAGTTTTAACCCGTCCTCCCAATATCGACGGATATCCCGTGATATCTTCTACTGCTGTAACATCAACACCTAACTTTTCAATAAAATCCTGCGTGCCTCCCGTGGAATATATTTTTACGTCAAGTTGTTGTAAAATTTGTACAATTTTTTCAAGGCTTTCTTTATAATAGACTGAAATTAAAGCTGATGTAATTTTTTTTGGCACCATTTACCACGTTTTTATTTAACTGCAAATCTATAACTTTTTGTATTATTTTCTAAAAATGTCGGCAATGACTTTGGGATAATATCGATGTTCCAGCTGTTGTACTTTCTTTGCAATGTCCTCTGGCTTGTCATCTCTTTCTATTTTACATCTTTCCTGCAATATTATCTTCCCTTCGTCATAGTTCTCATTAACATAATGAATCGTTATACCTGTTTCCTTTTCTCCCGCATTCAGCACAGCCTGATGAACATGTATGCCGAACATCCCCTTTCCGCCAAACTTCGGTAACAAAGCGGGATGCAAATTAATGATCTTACCGCCATAGGCTTTCACAAGGCTTCCAGGCAACAACCATAGAAAACCCGCCAACACCACCAGGTCAATCGCCTTTCGCTTTAGCAATGCTACCACTTTATCCGAATGGTAGAATTGATCGCGGGTCACCACTTCAACTGGAATACCATGAAGTTGAGCACGCTGAATTACAAAGGCATCTGTCTTATTTGATAAAAGAAGGGAAACTTCAATGTCAGCATTATGCTTAAAGTACTCAAATATCGCCTCTGCATTAGATCCATTTCCTGACGCAAAAACGGCTAATTTTTTGGTTTTATTAGTCAAATTTATTCTAATTAATTACAATACATATATATCTTTCAATATTAAAAAAATACCATACTTAAAACACCACTCAGCATAATTAATTTGCAAAAATTATTCAGGTAGGAAAACTCTTTTCTAGTGTCGGCCTGCAACAAACGGTAAAGAAAATAGGTGACAGGTAGCATCAATAGTAGAAAATATATCTTGAAAATGGGGTTTTGCAGGAAATAGGATATTAACGAAATGGAAATGAGAGAAACGAGAGAAAGGATAAAAATAAATATCTTGGTTCTTTTCACCCCCAACAGAATAGGTATTGTTCTGGAACCAAAGTCAGCATCGCCTTTAAGGTCTTCCAGGTCTTTTATTATCTCCCTGATCAAAGAAATTGAAAAAGCGAATAAAGCATACATGTATACCAGCGAGGCATTTTTATTATAGTAAAGTGCTATGACACAGAGTGCTGCGCCAGTAAGTAATGCGATAGAAAAATTTCCAATAAATGGTTGCCGCTTAAGTGCATTGCTATACAGCCAAAGCCATACCGCACATAATGTAGCCAAAATCCCAACCTTAATGTCCAGGTAAAAACCGAGAGAGATGCCTGCAAAATTTAAAGCCATATGGGAAAGCATGACTACCCTTCTTCTCAACATTTTTCCAACCACAACACGCTTCGGCCTGTTGATGTAGTCAATTTTTACATCATAATAATCATTGATAATATAGCCCGCGGCAGTAATCATGACAGTCATGATAACCAGAAGAAAAAGATCCAAATCTTTGATATACCGCATTCTTTCGCCAGCACCAGCAACTAAAAAGAGTGCTGTCATGTACTGCGTAAAGGCAATAATGAGCAGATTTGGTAGCCTGGTAAGCTTCGCGAAACCTTCAACAGAAAAGTAAGAGGGTTGATGAATTCTATCCACAGATGATAAAAAAGAGAACTTTAAGCCTTAGTAAAAGTATTAAAAATTTACATGAACCCGGCAAATAGTTTTTGTTGCCGGATCAGATTTTAATAAAAAAAATTATCCGCAATTAAGTTTTACTTTTATTGGAATTTATTTTCTCTACCGGAAGCATGATGTGCTTATCATGCCATCAATCGGGCTCTGCGGTGGTATACTTGTCGAGAATATGCTGGCTGATACTTTTATAAATAGCTGCTACGGCCTCATCCCCTTTCAGGAATTGCATGTGTTGATCCAGCACCTCTAGATCTCCCCTCTTCGCCGGACCCGTTTGCGTTGTTGCCGGTCCATTTTCCAGTGCTTTGTTGATTGTTTCTGTAATCAGGGGTTTCAATAGTTCAAAACTAAGCTTCTCCCGGGCAAGTAGATTTTCCGATACATATAATAGGTGGTTTGTAAAGTTAGATGCAAATACGGCAGCCAGGTGTATCCTGAATCGCTGTTCAGAATTAACTTCAGAAACTAACCCGCTTAGAGAGCGGGCCAGCCGCCTTACCGTATCGGTTGTCGCGACAGAACTTCCCTCTATCAGTATAGGAACTTGCTTGAAATCAATTTTTCGGGCCAAACTAAACGTTTGTAAGGGATAAAGGACGCCCTTTTCCCCGCCTGTTGATAGCGATTGCATCGACATGCTACCCGAGGTGTGTAAAATAATGCTGTTTGGTGGCAATTGTATTTCAGAAGAAATTTCTTCTAAGGCCTGGTCAGCCACCGCTAGGATAAAGATGTCTGATTCGCTTCCAGTAAAGTCAAGATGATCCTGGTAGGTTGCGCTGTATAGCTTATCCAACAATGCCTGAGCCTTCTCAGCATTTCTACTGAAGATCTCTTGCACATGGTGTCCCGTATTCTCAAGATGCAGCGCCAGGTGTGTACCCAGGTTTCCTGCACCTACAATAGAAATATGGTGATACTTTGTCACGATGTGGTACTGAAAATTTTAATGGACACTATACCCTCCATCTACCACTATATTTTGGCCTGTAATCATGCCAGCTTCGCGCGAACATAAAAAGGCAACGGTTTCTCCTATGTCATTTGGCTCTGTGAGTTTTCCCATGGGCGTCTGCCTTGTGATATTGGCAAGGAGTTTTTCCAGGTTAGGAAAATTTTTAATAGCATCGGTAGCCACAGTACCTCCACAGAGCGTATTTACAGTGATATTTTTTGGTCCTAATTCTGCTGCAAGGTAGCGGCTCATCGTCTCGAGCGCTGCTTTAGAGATACCTATAATACCGTATTGAGGATACGCTCGTGTAGAACCATGGCTTGTAAGAGAAACGATTCGGCCAAATTCCCTACCTTCCATCAAGGGAAGTGCCTTCTGAGTAAGCAGCATCAAGGATATTGTATTTACTTTAAAAACATAGTCCCACTCGCTGGCGGTAATCTCAGTCACTGGTTTTAAGACACCCGTAACCGCGTTGGAAATAAGTATATCCAGCCCACCTTCATTCTCTTGTATAGTTTGTATCATCGAGGCGATGTCCCCTTCTTTACTCACATCTGCTTTCACCAGTACACAGCGTCCACCGGCATCTTCAATTTCCTGCTTTGTTTCCTGCGCTGCATCTTCGCGCTTTCTGAAATTGATATATACTTTAACACCCCTTCTCGCCAAAGCGATGGAAATAGCTTTGCCAATACCTCTTGAACCTCCTGTTACCAGCGCTATCTTATCTTTCATAATGCATATGATTATCGTTAGGTCAAAGATGGGAATTCTATTATAAAACCTTGTTCCTATATCAAAAAGTTTCTAATATAATAGTCCCTAAAGCGATTAGTAAAACCTAAAACAACCAACACCTATTCAACGCCCTTGTTTCTCATTTTAATAAACTCGCCATATCGTCTTCTTATCGCGATGATAAAGCCGAAAACCAGCAGCAATGTACCACTCCATAAAATATTGATCATAGGCTTTTCTATCGCCTTTAAGACAATATAGTCTTTTTGAGTAGTGTTTACAGAAAATGAAAAAGTATTTTCTTCCGGCGTTATTTTATCCAGGGCGATTTTCAAACCCAGATCGTCAACATACTCCGGCGGGCTTGCTGCCATGCGGTCTTTGATGATATACACGGGCTCCGCAACATAATCATTCGCCTTACCAAAGATCTTTACCGTGGCTTTTACAACGATATCTTCCGGACCAAGCTCAATCCCTTCTACCCCATCCACCCTCGTCAGGCCATCTAAAACAGCAACATAGTCATTGATGAAAAATTTTTCACCCAATTTAACCTGATACTTTTCCGTATCGCTCCATTCTACCTCCTCGGGTAGCGTAGCTGAAATATGGGTATATAAATCGCGGTGGACATCACGCTTGATGTCAGGTGAGGCTATATTCCCCATCGATGGGTTAATTTGAAGTCGTGGATACAAGGAAAAAGAGGTCTCGCCCGGCTTGTTGTAGTCCACCTGATAGTAGGTATTTTCCGGATTAACAAGTCTTAGGGTGTCGCCTTTATCAAAATATTTCTTTCCCTCGTGCAGAATTTCTTCCTCGGTAATCACCTGGTAAGGATCATTGGTAGGCACAACAGTTTTCTTAACTACATACCCTGGAAAACCGGCTATCTCAATTCGCCGTCCTTTATACGTTAGCGCATATTGATCCATATTTCTTGGTTCGTTCAGCCAAAGTACAACGTTCTCAACATTTTCCTTTCTCATGGCCTCATTATCGTCTTTAAAGATAAGCAAGCCAGTATTATTCAAAGAGACCACATTGGAGTACCCTGATGAAAACATGATACCAATCAGAATCATGGCCACACCAATGTGCGCGATTGAACCACCGGCAAGCTTCAGGCTGGAATTTCGCAATATCGCGATGAGAATGACCGTATTGGCCACAATAGAATATATTCCTGCAGTCAAAAGGATGATATACTCGATCTTTTTTACACCAGAAAACACCATAGCGAAAGTTGCAAGTACCAGTGTAATCAGAAGTGGTGTGATAAGAGCATTTTTCAATGAAACCTTATCCATTTTCTTCCACCAGAAAAACTGCCCTGTACCGGAAAGTATGGCTATAGCTATCCCAAAATATAGTTGAAATTTGGTATAGAAAGCCACCTGATCGGCTGGGGGCGCCAGGTTTGAGAAACCACCAAAGAACTCTACGATAGCGTTGTATACCGGATACGAGGTAGGCACGAGCACCTGGAAACCCATCAGACATAATGTAGTCGCACCGATAAATATCCAAAACTCCCGTGAGTAGGTGGATATTTCTTTCTCCGAAGTAGGAATATACTTCCATGAGCGCACGATAATAAAAGTCGATAAAGCCACAAAAGCTAAAAAGTAAATTAACAGCTGCCCTGACAAGCCAAGGTCAGTAAATGAATGAACTGATGACTCGCCCAGTATGCCGCTTCGGGTAAGAAAGGTCGCATATAAAATCAGCAGGAAAGTGGCCGTAACCAGGATAATCGAAGTCTTGAGCCCGGTGCTGCTTTTTTTATAGGTTATCATCGTATGATAGCTCGCTACCAATATCAGCCAGGGTACATATACAGCATTTTCGACGGGATCCCAGTTCCAGTATCCGCCGAAATTTAAGGTTTCGTATGCCCAATAAGCGCCCATCAGGATACCCACGCCCAAGATCATGGCAGAGAATAAAGCCCAAGGCAACGCAGGCCTCACCCATGCCTGGTATTCTTTTTTCCATAATCCTGCCATACAATAGGCAAAAGGGATCAACGTGGTAGCAAAACCAAGGAACAACGTAGGTGGATGTATTACCATCCAATAATTCTGCAATAACGGATTAAGTCCTGTGCCATCTTCAGGGACAAAATCAGGATTAATAGAAAATATAGGAGCGTCCATTGCTTCCCTTAGCAGGATAAAAGGCGAGCTGCCAATCTTGAATTCAAAGACCACAATACCCAAAATCATTGAAACTAAAAAGGCTTGTACCGCAGCAAAGATAGCCATTACCGGCGCCTCCCATTTCTTATTGGTATTTATAAGAATTACACCAAGCACGACATGCCAGAAAAGCCAAAGCAGAAAACTTCCCTCCTGGCCTTCCCAGAAGCAGGAGATCATATAATGGGTAGGCAGGTTACGTGAAGAGTGGCTCCATGCGTAATGGTATTCGAAGTAATGGTTGTAAATGATATAAAACAGGCAAAATACAACACCCAAGATGGCAGTGCCATGGGCATAAAAAGCCCCTCGTGCTAATTTTATCCAGCGGTGCTGCTCAATGGTATTGCCTTGCGCTACTTTAAAATAGGCATAAGCAGCCAATATGGAGGTAACAAACGATATGATTACAAATAAATGACCAAGATCACCAATGAAGGTATGTACCATTTCTAGTTTTACAATTAAAATCCTGATACTTCACTGAATTAGCAGGATGAATAGGAGTTAAGGGCCAGTGGCCTGATGCGTGATGAAAGGCTACACGCTGTAATTTTGCTATTATATAGTTTCTTCCTGATATTTGGAAGGACACTTCATCAATATTTTATCAGCTATAAATATATCCTTTTCATAGCCGCCAATGACAACCACCTGCTCCGATCTTTTAAAATCCGCTGGCATCGGCTCGAAATAAATTACTTTTTGTTCGCGATTTCTATCATCTACCATGATAAATGAGAAAGACAACATATCCGCACTGGGTTCGATACCGACAATCTCGTTCTGCTGATTCTTTTTAAGCTTTCCGACTACATGGATTTTGTTGGTTTTTCCATTCTCGGCCATCGTATATGCTTCTTCAAAAGATACATAGGAACTGGCGTCTCCTGCAGTAGATATCAGTATCATGATAGCCACCGCAATAACTACTATACCTAAAATGTGTGACTTTTTCATGTTATTAGTTTTTAAAGGTGCACATTAACCATTATCATGATAGAATGATGCCCAATTAATGAAAATCCTGCCATCACACAAACATTAAAATTCTGGTAACAATTCACCTATCGTCAATTAATTATCTTTTTTTTAAGATGCTCCATTTCCTGCTCTAACTTGCTTACCTTTCGATCTGTGACCAAGGTAAAAACAAGCAACCCGGCAAGTACGGTAGCAAGAATTGCTACTACCACATAAATCTTCCCTTCGGCACGAAAGGAATCTGCCATAGATACTTCCCTATTGGCATAATCTGCAGCCGTTACTTGCTGTTTTTCCTGCGCCAATAGCGGCGTAGTTAGAAAAAGAAACAGCATTAGCCAGGTAGTCTTCATATATATCTTTATCATCAAATGCTATAGCACGATCAGTGCGTTTATATTTTGAACAGTAATCAGTTGTTCTTCTTCCTTATTCATCGCTGATACTCGAGATCATTCATGTCGCTTTTTAATCTTTTTATCCTGATGCGCAAGCTGGCAATCCACACACCCAGTAAGGTCCACCCAATTACCGCAGGGTAGAATACCAGTCTTAGCTTGCTATCCATATCGTAGGCATTAAACCCGGGATTCCCGCCATTACCTGGATGCAGCGAATCGGTAAGCCTTGGCAATATAAATAATAAGGGTATCAGCGTAGCAAAGGCGAAAATATTGTAGATGGCACTGATCCTGGCTTTCTGCTGTTGGTCAGAAAGCGAATTCCTAAGAATAAAATACGCAAAATAGGTCATCAGCGCTATGGCAGACCCGTTTTGTTTTGGGTCTCCACTCCACCATGCACCCCAGGTAAACTGCGCCCATATCATTCCGGTAACGATACCCAGCACACCAAAGATGACTCCTGCATTGGCAAACTCTACCGCTATGTCATCATACGCCTGGTCATCTTTATTAAGATAACGAATTGAATAAACAGCCGAGATGAGAAGTAGGATGATCATTCCAAACCACATAGGCACATGAAAATACAATGCTCTGATCGTTTCATTCAATATCGGTAATCGTGGCACCTCCATCATTAACCCCCCTATGATGGTATAAAACAACAGCAGGGAAGCCAGTAGCTTCCAGATCACATGCTTGCTATTTAGCTTCGCCATAAATAAGGAAATAAAATATATGAAAGACTTAAAACAATAAGATTAATAGCCACCAAAACAAGTAAACTACTGTCGCTAACGCTTCTATCTAATCCGTCAATCGCATTTTTTGAAATTGCTATGATGATCAGCAGCATCGGTAGTATAACCGGAAAACTCAAGATGGCCATCAATGTCGGGCTGTTCGAAGCTTTAGAGGCTATGCCTGAAACCAGTGTAAGGGTTGTGGAAAAGCCAATCGCTGACAGGATCATATTCAATAGATATAACGGCCAATCTGCTACAGGATTACCCAATACAAGCGAATATACGGAAATGCCCAGAATAGCTAAAAGCAGCATCAGGAGGGCATTATAGATCATCTTGGCAACAATTATTCCCTGCGCACTTACCAGTGCATAGTAATAATAAAACCTGCCATACCTCTCCTGGTTAAAGCTTTTGGCAATGCCATTGATCGCCGTAAATAATATGATGATCCAGAACAGGGCATTCCATGTGATGGGATGAAGTTGTGCACCCTTTACGTTAAAACTTAAATAGCAAATAAAGACAGTGCTGAAAACATACAATATCATACCATTCAGCGCATAGCGCTGTCGCCACTCTAAAACAAATTCCTTTTTGATAAGGGCTAAAACCTCTTGAAAAAGCATATTTTCAATTATGCCACAAAGGTAACAGGGAAAAGCAAAAAAAAGAATGAAGTGTAGATTTAGTTTATGCCGGAGCAGGGGTACCTTGTTCCTTTTTCTTCATGTACTTATTGATCTCTTTGATCATGATGATCAACACGGCAAGTAAAAGCCCAATGACAGGTCCAGCGAGCAGCAGCCGAAACAGCGGAGTTACGGGCTTTTCAAAAACAGTAAATCCTTCTATTACCTGGATATTATCTATCAGCATAAGTTCCCGGCGGAGCTCTAACTCTTTCTCAAACATGGCAATGGATCCGGCATACATATTTGCCGGGTCTATCATAATAACATTTAAACCATCGCCTTTCGCTACCATACTACCCGTCAGATTCTGCCTGACGCTATCTATCTCCAGTCGCTCCTGATGGACATGCTTGATCAGCGCCTCCAGATTACCTTTCTTAATTTCGATTCTTTTCCTGACATAGGGGTTTTTTTCCAAATAGTTAATGATTCCGTTTTCAAGGAGCGGAAGGATGTCATTGTCTAGTACAGTAACTTCAATTTTAAAAATATTGGCACGCAACTCCCCAACATTCTCTTGTGTCTCGGTGGCGACGGTCATACTTATCAATTTTTCGATTGTCTCATGAGGTAATTCCAATAATCGGGCAATTTGTTTATCATTTCCTTGTTGTATCAGCTGATCCATGGTTTTTATCAGGCTACCTCCGTTTTCAACCGAAAGCATGCCGGTACTCAAAATCATGCCGCTTTTGTAAGTGCGATCGGCATTGATATACAAAAAAGTACTAACGAGCAGGCCGATGAATACAAATACAATAATCAATTTAAAGTTTGCTCGGAGAACGGCGAGGATCCCAAATAATAAATCCCCGAGGTCAATTTCGTCGTCATTATAATTTTTGTAGACAGAATTATTTTTTTCTGGAGCCATTTTTTATGAGATTGCTTCAAAATTAGGATAAAATTCTATAAAAAATAAGGATAGACAATATTAGTCACTCCCATTCATCAACAGAAAACTAATTGATTAAACTAAAACAATACCAAATCGAATCGTAAATGAAAGGAATTATTCTGGCTGGTGGTTCTGGTACAAGGCTTCACCCCATTACCCTGGGTGTAAGCAAGCAATTGATGCCTGTGTACGATAAACCTATGATTTATTACCCATTGTCGGTACTGATGATGGCTGGTATACATGAAATATTAATTATATCCACTCCACAAGACCTGCCGCTGTTTCAAAAGTTACTGGGAAATGGTGCATCCCTGGGCTGTAAATTTTCTTACGAAGTACAGGAAACGCCTAATGGTCTGGCACAGGCTTTTGTGATCGGTGCAGATTTTATCGGCAATAGTAAGGTGGCACTTATATTGGGTGACAATATTTTTTATGGGTCGGGGCTAAAACCTTTGTTGCTAGCGAATAACGATCCTGATGGAGGCATCGTGTTTGCGTATCACGTATCCGATCCGGAGCGATATGGGGTGGTGGAATTCAACAAAGATAAAATAGCGGTTAGTATTGAGGAAAAACCCCTTAAGCCTAAATCTAATTTCGCTGTACCGGGATTATATTTTTATGATAATACCGTAGTTGACATTGCAAAAGCAATACAACCTTCCGCAAGGGGTGAATACGAGATCACAGACATCAATAAAACCTATCTGGAGGCTGGAAAGCTTTCTGTCGGAATATTAGATCGCGGCACTGCCTGGCTGGATACCGGCACATTTAATTCCCTGATGCAGGCAAGCCAGTTTGTACAGGTTATAGAAGAAAGACAAGGCCTTAAAATTGGTTGTATTGAAGAAGCCGCCTTCGAGATGGGCTATATTGACGCCGCTCAGCTTGAGAAAATTGCTACACCGCTATTGAAGAGTGGCTATGGCAAGTATTTATTAAATATTATCGGGAATCGATGAACGCAACAACAACGAATATTGCTGGCCTAGTTTTATTTGAGCCAGTGATCTATGAAGATTTCAGGGGGCATTTTATTGAAACTTATAACAAAAAGGTATTTGACCAACAAATCGGAATGGAAGTTGATTTTGTACAGGATAACTATTCCAAGTCGAGCTATGGCGTCTTAAGAGGCCTGCATTTCCAGCGTGCTCCTTTTTCACAGGCGAAACTGGTACGCGTATTGGAAGGAGAAGTATTGGACGTAGCAGTGGATATGCGCACAAACTCGCCCACCTACGGGCATCACTTCAGTACGATCCTGAGTGCCGAAAATAAAAAACAATTGTTTATTCCCCGCGACTTCGCCCATGGATTTGTTGTTTTAAGTAAATCTGCAGAATTCTTTTATAAATGCGACAACTACTATTCACCGTCCCACGACGCAGGCATCGTGTATAATGATTCGCATCTAAAAATAGATTGGAAATTACCGCAAAAGGATCTTATCCTATCAGAAAAAGATAAGCACCTGGAAAATTTTAACATGAAGACGACTTTTTTACGTTGATTTCGGAAGGAAACTAATATTCTGATGTAAAAGGTCAAATAAATAAAATATTTACCTTTGTTCAATATTAACTTAGCTACAAAAATAATACTAAAATATACGCAATGAAACGAGCCCTGATTACAGGAGTTACAGGCCAGGATGGATCATACTTGGCAGAGCTACTGCTTGAAAAAGGATATGAAGTTCATGGTATTAAAAGAAGAAGTTCGCTATTTAACACTGATAGAATTGACCACTTATACCAAGACCCTCACGAGCAAAATATTAGGTTTAAATTACATTATGGCGATCTGACCGATTCTACGAATATAATCCGCATTGTACAAGAGGTACAGCCTGATGAGATCTATAATCTCGGCGCTATGTCTCATGTGAAAGTGAGTTTCGATATGCCAGAATATACCGCAAACGTGGATGGTCTGGGAACGTTACGAATTCTTGAGGCAGTGCGCATACTAGGCCTTACCAACAAGACACGTATCTACCAGGCGTCTACCTCTGAACTGTACGGGCTGGTACAGGAGGTGCCGCAATCCGAAACAACACCTTTTTACCCCCGGTCACCATACGGTGTAGCCAAGCTATATGCATATTGGATTACAGTCAACTATCGGGAAGCCTATGGCATGTATGCGACCAATGGTATCTTGTTCAACCATGAGTCGCCCATGCGTGGGGAAACCTTCGTAACAAGAAAAATAACCAGAGCTGCCTGTAGAATAGCGCTTGGGCTGCAAGATACCCTATACCTGGGCAACCTGGATGCGCAGCGGGACTGGGGCCATGCCAGGGACTACGTGGAGGCCATGTGGCTGATGCTACAACAGGAAGTGCCCGAGGATTATGTTATAGCCACCGGTATAACGACCTCGATCCGGGAGTTTGTAATCCGGGTTTTTGAAAAATTAGGGATAGAGCTGGCTTTTGAGGGCAAGGGGAAAGATGAAGTTGGCCTGATCAAAAAATGCAATAAAGAGCTATATAAAGTCAAAGAAGGGACAAAAGTTATTGCTGTAGATCCTACCTACTTCCGGCCTACCGAAGTGGAGCTCTTAATAGGCGATCCTACAAAAGCAAAAACACAGCTGAACTGGCATATCAAATATGACCTCGAAGGTTTAATCGATGATATGGTAACATCTGACCTGGAATTATTTAAGAAGGATAAGTATCTGGTAAAAGGCGGCCACAAAGTATACAACTACCATGAATAGCTCCTTTAATGATAAATCAGCAAAAATATATATTGCCGGGCATAATGGGATGGTTGGCTCTGCTATGCTACGCAAGTTGAAAAATGAGGGGTACCATCATTTTGTTTTAAAGAGTTCAAAAGAACTGGACTTGAGGAGTCAGCACGCTGTACAATCCTTTTTTGAAGAGGAAAAGCCGGAATATGTTTTCCTGGCAGCCGCAAAAGTCGGTGGTATACAAGCCAACAATATATATCGGGCCGATTTTCTATATGAGAATCTGATGATCCAAAGTCT
>LXQK01000020.1:4208-17442 GCA_001683905.1 Marivirga sp. ANT-B6 | reverse complement strand
CATTAAATTTATAACATTATTCTCGTAAATCTACCCGCATTCTCTCCCATCACCTTCAAAATTGAAGCTGCTTTTCACTGCCATTAACTTAAGGTGACTCATCAACTGAAAGGAAACGCACATCACAAATCCTACAAGTAATGTCAATATCCATAATTAACCAGAAGAAAAAGCTATGCTTGGAGTTTTAAGGAATGTCGGACATTTAAGAGCTCACCCCTCTACATCTACATCAAAGGCCCCATTTAATATGCGTCCCTTACGCTTCATTTGCACGTAGATTCGATATCTCCCTGCAGTAGGGAAGGTATAAGGAAACCGCACGATAGCATGATCCGGATGTTCCGGATCATCAATAGCAGGATGTTCCATTCCAGTCAATAGAATACGATCACGCTCTGCAACGGGCAAGGCATTTAATGCGATAATGGCGCGATCAACACTATCTCTAAAAATACGTGGCTTAGGTAAATCATCCCACTCTATCATTCCGCTTCCAGCCGTAAGCCGTGCTTCCATGATTTCTTTTGAGGCCATAGAATAGGAACCCACAGGGTGTAAATGGATATATACACTTCCATCTTCCTTTAAAACTACAGCATGGCCCATCATTCCCAGGTAAGGATCCAAAACTGCCGGCTTTCCCTGCTCATCCTGGACTGCCAATGTGAGATGGTATAAATTACCTTCAGTAAACTTACCTTCCTTCGGTAGCTCTAGCGTTACAAATGAGCCATCTGGAAAAACAGTCCGTTTTCCGGGGCTTCCACAAACCACTATGTCTCCACCCGGCATTGAAGTTTGCTCAGTGCTGCTAACAATTGGATCAGTAATATAATAGGTATCATCTGTATCCATTAATAAGGAATCACGCCAGTTTTGGACAAGAAGTGACGCTGGTTCAGGTATTACTACGGTGTCAGCTATGGTTTCTGAAAACCCACTTAGCCTGGAAACATCCGCAAAAACGTAGTAGAGACCAGCAGGCAATGGAGGTATGATCGTTTCAAAATGAGCCGAATCCAACCTTTGAGGATGAAGGTGTGCAAATACATCTAACTCACCGGCCCTTACTAAAAACATGTGCATTATTTTTCCATGGTCTGGGATCAGATAATTTAAGCTGCGTGTAAGAAAAAGTGTTTCCAACTTTGTAGAATCCACTTCAAATTTTAAGACCTGTTTGTTATCTTTTTCGTAGATAGTTGAGGTAGCGGTAAAAGGCTTATACATAAAGCGCTGATAATCCTTTTCCCAACTGTTCCACCAGGTTTTACCTCCCCATAATAACAATGCTAATATTGTAAAACCTATGGCTGCCCCAAACCATCTTTTTCTTTTAACTTTTCCAGTGGTTTTCTCACCCGGCTTCACTTGTGTATCGCCACTGCTTAAGCCAATGATGGTAATCATCATGATGACCAGGAATAAACCCAATCCCGCCAAAGACCATCCCAGCGATGCGTCCATGGTTTTTTGAGCAGTAGATACGGCCATTACAGGAAGCAAAATTTTACCTTCTCCTTTATCACCATTTACTTCAATTTCCAGACTGGCGCTTCCGGGGCTCATCAACCATATCTCTCCTTTAAAATGGCCGGTTTCACCTTGTACTGGTATAGCTAAATCTGCGCGAGGTGTGCCTTCAGCCCCCGCAAACCAATACACTGGTTTAATCTTTACTTCTTTTACGGCATTGTCAGTTACATATATGTCGACACTGGCCGTGCCAGGTATCACATCTGGTGAATTAACAACCACTGTTAGCGAATAAGGGCCGGCTTTGCCTTCAAGTGTGATACCGGGGCTGCCGATATGACCCTGAAAAACGAACGCAAGGCAGATTAAGGCGAGATTTGTTAGTATTTTTTTCATAGCAAGTAAATTATCTCATTACATTTTTCATCCACTTGCCCCATCGGATAGAAAGACGTGAGCTTAAATAGGCTACTACGAATGCTATTAAAAGGCCTTTAACCAGATCTACGCCACTGGAAACCTGCCAATCGGCATAAGCAAAGCGAAATTCCCAATTAGGATCGGATCCAAAGTACCAACTTTCGGTTCCGAATATCCAGTTTCGTGCAGATTCAGACATTAAAAAATTACCAAACGGCCATTGTACCGCCAATAATACTGCAAGAAAAACAGCACCATATAAAAGTGATAACAGCCATGCGTTTTTATGCCCCAATTTCTGAGTGATCAGGTCAATTCCAACAGCAGGAAAAACAATCAATAAGGGAAATTCAAATGCCTGGAAATTTGTTATCGGGTTTAAAACCGGTCCTAGCAAAGGTTCTGCAGAAAAAAGCGGAAGTATCCATACCATAAGCGCTAAGAAAATAGTGTATACCAAGGCAGCAGAAGTAGCTCCCCACTTACCCGGTGCCGAACGTGAGGCCGACACCAATAATAAGGGAAAAATAATGCTTGATACAATGTAAAATATAGTATTATGCATCTCATGTCTACTAAGATATTGGGAAGCAATTGTAAACAACATGGTTATTACAAAGCCTGACGCAAGGGCGAAATGAATTTTTAATTCTTTGCTAAGCTTATCGTCCTTGATACCCTTCACTTCCATCCTATTTTTTACTGACAATACAGTTATCATAGCCCCAAATTGTATCGTTATCATTCCTAAAAGTAAAACTGTATGCGGAGGAGATAATATAGTAACATCCAGGCCGTAAGTATTATGCCACCAGTCATCAAATGGTGCAGAAGTAAGCATAGCGAATGCACCCCAAATGCAGAATAAGGCACCCAAAGAACCATAGAATATACCCCAGAACTTGTTACTTTCCTCTTTTTCTTGTTTTGATCCGGAAAATGTCACCATCAGTACTTTAATCCCGGAAAATATTCCAGCAAGCACGCCTCCGAAATAAATGGCCAGGTGTGGAGGAGAAAGAAGACCATCCCTGCCTATACTCGTGTGCCAGCTGATGTCCCACACAAGGCCAATCATAATACTGACGGAGGCAAGCACTGTTGCGTATAAATATAGAGGGATAGACACAGCCTTTTTCTCGACTGCTATTTGGAGGGTAGATTCCTGTCGTAAGTTGAGTGTTTCCATGATCTTATACATAGTTTAAATAAACTTACTAATATTTTTTAATATAATTACTATAATAATGTTATCAAAAGATGAATATGAGGTAGTTACAACAACAGTTTAAAAATAAGCTTTTTTGATATTTTTGATTGAACAGAATTACTCGCACGCTAATCCAATGTCAGACATTATTCTTTATGAGCAGAAAGTAAAAAGAAGGAATCGACTCAGCAGAGGAAGCTAAGATATCGCAAGAGGAATATCACACATTTTGGTTTACGAAATCGGTCTCCCTCTACTCTAAAAAAAGAGAGGTTGGAGATTTTCCAATGTCAGACATTATATATTTCTTATTGCTATGTAGATTGATTTTTCCTTTCTCAATTGCCCTAAAAATATTCCAGTAGTGCTCTTGCATCATTTTCTTCAATAATTTGGGTTACCATCCTCGTCATATATTCTGCAAGAAGCTGATTGGCGAAAGCGTCTTTTTTTTGTCATTTATTCCTACAATCGCTAAAAACCACTTAAAAAAAGCAGCTTTTCATAGCAGCTTTTCACGCTTTTCTTCACAGGAGAATAACAATATCATCCCGTGTATATACTTGATCTTCAGAAAAAAAATCCATAAAATTTTGGTATACCTGTATAAAAAAGCGACCTTAAAGATCCCAAAGCACCAATTTTTTAAAGATATTAATTATTTACCTTTTTTATTTCTTCAGCTATGGATCAAGGAAACCAATACGATTTTTCAGGCTTGTCACGTAGTGAATTCTTGCGACTAGCCGGATTAGGATCTGGCATGTTGCTCATGAGTGGCTGTGGAGAGCTTTGGGAGCGGCAGCCTGTCATTCAGGTTGATGGCTGGCACAAGAGTGTCTGCAGGTTCTGCGGTACAGGCTGCGGCATCCAGATTGGCACTAACAAAGGGAAGGTTGTTGATGTTCGCGGCGACAAGTATGCGCATAACCGGGGACGTCTCTGTATCAAAGGAATTATCAACAGAGATATCCTTTACGCTCCTGATAGAAACCTCTACCCTATGATCAGGACAAACGGCAAGCTGTTGCGTGCCAGCTGGGATGATGCCATGGGCCTGGTGGCCGAAAAATTTAGGGAGGCTATTGCTACCTCCGGTCCGGATAGTGTTGGATTTTATGGCAGTGGACAATTGTTTACTGAAGAAAGCTATACGGCCAGCAAGCTTTTTAAAGCCGGCATACGCACCAATAATGTTGATGGCAACCCTCGCCTATGCATGGCTTCACCCGCCTTTGGCTACACCTCAGTATTTGGAAAAGACGAACCAATGGGCTGCTATGATGACATCGATCATGCAGACTGTTTTTTCCTGGCCGGCTCTAATACTGCGAATGCCACCCCATCATTTGGGAAAGAATACTGGACCGAAAGAGATCCTATCCAGACACTTTTATCATCAACGTCGACCCCCGTAAGACTCGCACGGCACTGGAAAGTGACCTTCACCTGCCAATTCTACCCGGCACCGATGTCACCCTCTTTAATTCCATTATGTATGAGATGGTACGTCGAAATTATGCCGACCAGGATATGGTTGATCATTTTCTGAATTTCAAAAAAGGCGAAGAGTCAAAGACATTTGACGATTTTAAAGCGCATCTCCAAAATTTTACACCGGAAAAGGCGGCTGAAGTATGTGGCATTTCCGCCGAAGTCATCAGGGAAGCCGCTTTTCGCTTTGGTTCTGCCAAAGCAACCATGTCACTCTGGACGATGGGCTTAAACCAGCAGGCGCAAGGCGTAGCTTCAAATCAACTCGTCATGGCCATGAACCTGATCACCGGACATATCGGAAGACCGGGCGCAACACCTTTTTCCCTGACAGGGCAGCCTAATGCCGGCGGCGGCGTGCGCGATACTGGCGCTTTGGCACATGCCTTGCCCAATGGGCGCCAAATCAAGAACCCTCAGCACAGGAAGGAAATGGAGGAGCTGTGGGGCGTACCAGCGGGAACAATAAGGCCAGAACCTGGCTATCACGCAGTGGCCATGTTTGAAGCCATGGGGCGTGGTGACCTGAAGTGCTGCCTGATCATGGCCACCAATCCCGCACAGTCGCTGCCCAATACCATGAAATACCGACAAGCCATGGAAAAGGCATTTTTAGTCGTAGCTGATTCATTTCATCCAACAGAAACGACGCAATTTGCCGACGTACTCCTGCCAGCTTCTATGTGGACAGAAAAAGGCGGCGTCTTCAGCCAATCGGAAAGGCGCTACCACTATTTACCCAAGCTGGTTGAGCCACCCGGTGAAGCAAGGAGTGACCTGGCAATCTTAATCGATTTCGCTGATCGGCTGGGGCTGAGTGATATTGTTCCCGCCCGGACACCGGAAGCTGTATGGGAGGAATGGAGGAAGATATCGAAATATTCCTACTATAATTTCGAAGGCATTACCTATGAGAGGCTTAAGCATGAACGAGGCATCAAGTGGCCCTGCCCTACTGAAGACCACCCGGGCACATGCCGAAGATATAAACCTGGGGAAGACCCAATGGCAAAATTAACAGGAAGGCATGATTTTTATGGGCGCCCAGATGGCCGGGCCATTATTTTTATGCATAATCAGCAACCTCAGGCGGAACAGGTGTCGGAAGTATATCCTTTCCTATTGACGACCGGCCGCGTCCTGGAGCATTGGCATACAGGCACCATAACCGGAAAATTGAAAGAAACAAGTATGGTTCGGGTAGACTTTGTAGAGGTTCACCCTGCAGACGCACAACTGCTAGGCCTGGAAGAGGGCATGCATGTACAAATTGAGAGTGTACGCGGCACTGCCCCGTTCGTCGTGCGGATTACGGATGTCGTTCGGGAGGGCATGCTATTTACCACCTTTCATTCGTCTAAAAATATCATCAACCATGCTGTTACAGATGCAGTCGATCCTATCTCACACCAACCGGCATACAAGCGTAGTGCCGTATCTATTAAAAAGATAAATGCCTGATATATAAAAAATTAAAGGATATTTATGAAGTGTATATTGAAGATATTGATTGTATTGCTTTCTCTTGCCGCCACGCCGGCTTTTGCTTATGCTGATGAAAAAGGTATATCATCAGCTGAGCTTATACGGCAGGCTGGAATTGTTGCCGTCGTTGTGGCCATTATTGGCCTCATTGCTGTAGAGTTTTTCTACAAGGTAAAAATCGAGCGCAGCTCCTACAAATGGTTTCTATTCATGGGGTTGTTGATGCTTCCCATATTTGCGATGCTCAGTGCTATCACGACAGTAATGGATGAAACTAAGACCGTAGCATCTTGCGCCTCCTGCCATGTGATGGATCCCTTTGTACATGATATGCAGGACCCCAACAGTGCCTCACTTGCAGCTCGCCATTTTAAAAACAAATGGATCGGAGAAGACCAATGTTATCACTGCCATACATCCTATGGCATTCATGGTACGTTGGAAGGCAAAAGAGACGGGTTCCGCCACTGGTTGCTTTTCGTAACTAGCACGTTTAAAGAACCCATGACCTTTAAAGGCAGCTACCCCAATTCGAATTGCATCTCCTGCCATGGAGGGACACCCAAATTTCTGGCCGTAGAGAGCCATCGGGTACTGCAGCATAAGTTAACGGAAAATGAAACCAGCTGCACAACTTGCCACGGCCCAGTACATCCTACACCGCTGGAAAGGCCTGGAATAAAACCATCTCAAGATATCGTAGAGCAGGGTATGCCGGTTAACGCTGAAATTCAAGCTGTTAAAATATATCTTAAAAGTATCACCACCGTACCCGTGGCAATTTCAAAATAGTAATTATTTTAGTATATTTATGAAACTACTCATTGATGAAAAAGCGCACGTTATGAAAAGTATCAATAAGCTAATCCGTCTTTCCGTCGTTTTCGGCCTGCTGGGCCTTTGCTGCGTATTCTTGTTCCTATTGTTTGGTTTTAAAGCCTGGTCGGTAGGCATCGGCATTTTTTTAGGTCTGCCCCTATTAATAGCAGGAATCGTCCTATATATTATTGCCGTTATCAGGGATTTGAGAAAGCACGACGTTATCCACGAGTAATAAGTTTAAAAAATAAGGAAGCCTACCACTAACCATAGGCTTCTTTTTCTGACGTATGCTGATTATTTCACCTTCAGAGCCTCCCAGACTTCAAGAATCTTATGGAAAATTTCTGTGTTTTCATAGATCCCACCAAATGCTTCAGCGCCGGGCCCATAGGCAAATACCGGCACCATCACGCCAGTATGGTTGCCACTGACAAATTTACCATCAATTCGCTTTTCCTCCAGGCTGCCGCCAACAATGGCATAGCCTCCTGTCTCATGATCCGCCGTAATGATGACCAGTGTCTCTCCGTCTTTTTCAGCAAAATCCAGTACCTTACCCACTGCAACATCAAAATCCTTCATCTCCAGAATTAAATCGTCTGATAGGTTGTCATGTCCTTTCCAATCGATTTGTGAACCCTCGACCATCAGAAAAAAGCCTTTATTTTTTGCACGTAGCATATCCACTGTTTTGGCTGTAGCAACGGGAAGAAAGTCGCCTCTTCCTTCAGCCATCGAAATTGGCTGCTCCGGCGCAATAAATACCCCCACCTTTTCATCTTGTATATTCACATCCTGCACATTTTCATAAATTTTGTAATTCTTCTGCTCCAACGTTTTGATCAGGTTTACGCTATCGGCTCGTCGTTCAAAAAATTTTCGCCCCCCACCCATGAAAATATCAACGCCGGAATTTACAAGATCATTGGCTATGGCTTCATCAAGCTTGCGTGAAGGCTGATGGGCGACAAATGCGGCAGGAGTAGCATGGGTAATAGAAGAGGTAGCCACCAACCCCGTCGCCATATTATTTCGAACCGCCAGCTCCAGCAAGGTTACCAACGGCTTTTTATCATCATCGACCCCAATCGCGCCGTTGTAGGTTTTTTTGCCCGAAGCAAATGCCGTAGCACCAGCAGCAGAATCTGTGATCAATGAGTTCGAAGACGGTGTCTTAATTAATCCTATGGTGTTGATCCGCTCCAGGTTCAGGCTATTACCATTGGCAACCATACCAGCGGTGATCTGCACCAGTCCCATGCCATCGCCTATCATCAGGATAACATTTTTTGGCCGCTTTACCTCCTGCACAACTACAGGTGCACTTTCTTTCATATCTCCCTGCGTGGCCATCATTCGGGACTGGCAGGAAAAACCAAAGAACGCCAACGCCACCCACAAGGTTTTTACTTCAAATTTCATATTGGTCATCTTACAGCTAATTTTAATTTCAATATTAAACACTAAATCTAAGAAACAATTCAGCGACAAAGTTAAATTAATATTAATTTTACGATTAAGTGTTAAAATTTCGCATGTTTGATCGATGAAGATGGGGCGCTTAAGCAGCCCTATCGTTTTAAACTTAGGATTTGAGTTTCCGTTTCAGCACTGTAAAATTTTTTGTCGCAGACCCATCGGGCATACGCGTTAACTTAAGCCCCAGAGGGAACAAATATTTGTAGAAATATGATTTTCATTAGAGAATGGTGCCGTCAGCCACCAAATATTTCGTACCTAACGGCACGATTTTCTGCATCTTTCTATTATTTTCGCAAATATTAAGTACCTCTGGTACTCCCCTTCTTTTAAGTTAACGTTATGCCTAGCGGGGTCTAATATTATTAGCCCCCGGTATTAGCCCTGGGTTTAATTAACTTTATTGTCGCAGACCCCACCGAGATCCAATATTACTAGCCCAGGGTATTAGCCCGGAGCCTAATTATAAATTTTTATCCCAGACCCAGCGGAGTCAAATATAGCCCCAGTTTTAGCCCGGCGTCTAATCAATTTTATTGTCGCAGACCCCAGCAGGATCCAATATTATTAATCCCGGTTATTAGCCCGAGGTCATAAATAAAAATTTTTGTCCCAAACCCAGCCGAGTCAAATATAGCCCAGTATTAGCCCGGAGTCTAAACATTTTATTGTCGCAGATCCCAGCAGGATCTAATATTGTCAGCCCCGGTATTAGCCCGGCGTCTAATCAACTTTATTGTCGCAGACCCAGCAGGATCACAATATTACTAGCCCCGGGTATCAGCCCGAGGTCATAAATAAAGACTTTTGTCCCAGACCCACCGGAGTCAAATATAGTCCAAGTATTAGCCCGGAGTCTAATCAATTTTATTGTCGCAGACCCCAACGGGATCTAATATTATTAGCCCCGGGCATTAGCCCCGGGTCTAATTAAAAATTTTTGTCACAATCCCAGCGGAGTCAAATATAGCCCCATTATTGTCGCAGACCCCAACGGGGTCTAATATTATTAGCCCCGGGTATTAGCCCGGGGCCCATTAAAACAGAGGTTGTAGTTTTGGCGGTTTTTTTGCCTTTTAAGCAAAAAAAGTAACAAAACGGAGACTACTCGCAATCCCGGAACACAAACCGGCTTCCACAGAATTTTCTCGCCGGTTCTCACGCAAATTCAGATTTTTCAACCTACCTTTATTTTATGGATTTTTCAAACCGTATTATTGCACCAACCGAACTTCCATCGGTAGGTGATATTACTTTTCAACCGTTGGAAAAGGCCTATCTCCTGGTAGAACGCCTTACCGCCGGTATTACCACAGTAGTGCTATTTGCTATAGGATTTTTAATTATATATTTCATTGAAGAAGCCAATCGTAATACCATCATCATCAGTATTTTATCAGGGATAACTTTAATCACATTATTGCTATTTATTTCCAAAGGAGTCGACTATAAATACAGTGGCTATGCATTGCGTGAAAAAGATATTCTATTCCGGAGTGGCTGGTTTATCCGAAAGGTACGGGTGGTGATGCACAACAGGATCCAGCATGTAAGTGTACAGTCGGGGCCTTTGGAAAGAAGGTTTAACCTGGCCTCAGTTTCGATATTTACGGCAGGGGCTTCCGAAGCAGATTTTACGATCAAAGGCATTTCGGAAGAAACAGCACAACAAATAAAGGCGTGGATCAGCAGCCAAATCGAAACGGCCCATGAATAATGCTACTAGCTGGCATACGCCACAACGGCAATCTCCGGCAGCTATCCTAATTATCATGTGGGGTGTAACCATTAGGATTCTCAAGGGCTTCTGGCCTATACTGCTGCTTTACTTTTTTAAGCGCGAGACTGACAGCGAACAATTGTCTATCATCGCTATCATCGCTGGTTTCGGGGTGCTCACCATTGTGGGCACGGTCATCACCTATTGGTTTAAGAAAATTTATATCTCAGAGGAAAACCTGGTCATCCAATCCGGCTGGTTAAAGAAGAAAATGCTAAGCATCCCCTTTAAAAATATTCAAGCTGTACACCTGGAACAAAATATATGGCAACAGGCATGCAAAGTAGCCAAGGTCTCTTTTGATGCAACGGGCAGCGAAAAAGTAGAAGTAAAGCTCGATGCGCTTTCCCTGGAAAAAGCTGAAGATCTTAAAAACCTTTTGATGCAGCCGGGTAAAAACCGGGCGACTTTAGAAGAAAATATTAAAACACAAAACGCTGTTTATAAGCTAGATATAGGTGATCTTATCAAGCTAAGCTTAACGGCAAACCATCTCGAGGCATTATTCATCCTACTGGCACTGGGCATCAATTTTCTGAATGAGACCCGTGAGGTATTTAATTTCGAACAGCAGGATTATATCCATTCTTTCGCCAACCAGCTATTCACGCAGACGGCCTATATTATTGCATTCCTGCTCGCTGGCATGATCTTTATATCGATCGTCTTCTCTTTTGCTCGTACATTTATTAAGTTTTTTGGCTTTACCCTTACCGATAATCATCACGAATGGAAAATCGCCTTTGGTCTTTTTGATAAGCAGCAAAAGGTGATTCCTATCAATAAAATCCAGATAATAAGCTGGCGCGCCAATTGGCTGAGAAGAAAGATCGATTATTGGGTGATCCACATCCAGGCGGTGGGTCACAACAAGCAAAATCGTAAACGCCACCTCAAAGTGCCAATGACCGCTTTCAGGCAGGTTCTTAGCCTGGCCACAAGCTATCAGCCGGCTGCACCAATAGATCCGGCATCGGCAAGCAAAATTCACCCGGCCTATTGGAAAAGAAAAACGCTGTTCATCGGACTCCCACTGGCATTGATTCCGACGGCGGTCGCATGGTTCTGGTTTGGAAACTGGGCGTTTCTCCTCCTACTCATCTTTTTCTGTGCTTGTGGCCATTATTATATAGGCTACCAGAACTTTCGGTTCCAAACTGTCGAAGCTGGTTTACAAATGCATAGCGGTACCTGGGGCCGAAAATTTACGCTCTTAAACTGGAACAAGGTGCAGCAGGTACATCTCAACCAAAGTCCCTATCAACGGCGACACCAACTGGCCAGCATCGTTTTTCTTACCGCAGGTGGCAGCGTTACCATTCCTTACCTTACACTGCACGATGCCACCGCCCTGGCCGACCAGGTCATTTATGACGTGGAATCGAAAGACGAAAACTGGATGTAGCTTTGTCCTCTGGGGGTGCCGCTGAACCCCCTGCGCCGGCCCGGTCCTTCAGCGTCGGGCTTTCGGTACTCGCCAACCTCACGCGCCAGGCCATTTCGGGCTCAAACAATACCGCTATCCCTCACCCAAAACTATTTACCTCTATAGCATTATTACTGGATTATATTTTTCTTATACGATAAAAACCCGTAACAACCTCATCATTACAAGGTTGAATGCAGCGCTTATCCCGCCCAGTGAATGGACTTAATCCTTACATTTTTGCCGCTTTCCGGAAGGTTTCCAGTTCTTTTTTGAGATTTTCTTCACTTTCAAGGGTTCTATCTAACATGTCTCTCATTTCCAGCTCTTTACGGTTCATCTCCTCTTGTGTTGCTGCAAGCTCTTCCATATTTTGCCGCATCTCCTCCTCCTGTGCCCGCATTTCTTCAGCTTGTATCCGCGTCTGTTCCAATAGCTGCTGAGTCCGCTCGTTTATTTTTACAGAAAGAATGGTGGAAGCAATGCTTTCCCCAATCTTCTCCAAAAAGGAAATTTCATATGGCATCAGCGTCCGAAACAAAGCCAGTTCCACCACACCAACGACTTCCTCATTAACTTTTAAAGGAAACATGATCAGGCTCCTTGGATTAGCATGTCCCAAACCTGATGATATGGTGACATATTGCGCAGGAACTTCGGTAATATAATTGGAAGCCTTCTCTAGATAGACCTGCCCTAACAGCCCTTGCCCTGGTAAAATTTGTTTATTTATCGTTTTTTTTCTATCAAAAGCATAGCAGGCCTTTAGATTCAGGTGCACCTGCTGGGTACCTTCGTCCTCTACAATAAAAAGGGCGCCCTGGTTAGCATCCAAATATTTTACGATTTTGAACAATACCTGGTCGCATAGGCTTTCTACCTCATTGAGGTTATTTCTCAATATTTCACTAATCTGCGCCAGCCCAACGTTATTAAATTTATCCTGGTGTTCCCTCTCAGAGGCCAGAACTAACCCTGAACGCATATCCATTAAAGATTTTCCAATTTTATCATCGTCATCGAGTTCATATGCCGCATGCAGATTCCCCTTACTGATATCCTCTGCAAAAGCAATATTTTGCTGCATGTTCACGACCTGCTTCTGAAGATTTAGCGTATTGAAATAATTTGAGATGGTCGCTTTTCGGAAGTTGAAACTCCAATAGCCACTCAACATCACAGCGACTGCAGCAAGTCCTCCATGAAATAGAAATGTAGATAGCGACATATAATCCAACTGGGTAAAATATATATCCTTCATACCTGTATATTGAAGGTAGGCAAATACAGCGTGATGTATAACAACCAGGATGATCAGGGGCAGCTGCAGCGTCCACCGCTGGTATGCAACCAAAGCTAGCGAAGCGATAAATACCCAAAAGTGCATCTCAAACAAACCGTGCATCTGATAGATAAACTGGGCTGCAAAAACTGCTGTCACGGCACTTCCTACAAATTGGTAGAGGCTGGAATTTGGCAAAAGGTATTTAGGCAACAAATACGCCGTTATCGCCAACCCACCAACTAGTACGGCAATCAGCCAGGTATCGTAAAACAGTGCCAGGACCAGGCCGAATACAAAATTGGCAGCCATGTAATAAAGCATTATCCGATCTGCATCCTTATAAATAATTCTTAA
>LXQK01000020.1:0-4064 GCA_001683905.1 Marivirga sp. ANT-B6 | reverse complement strand
AAATATATATAATCCCAAAAAGCTATCTTCATTCAGTTCACATCCGTACGATGTAGTCGCCGCTGACTCGGCGTTAGGTGCAGGATCTCCTGCCAGAAGCGACACAATGGCCAGCTGCGCATAATTTGTTTTCGGGTCCGTACAATAGCGTGTTTTATTGTAATTACCTCTATAGTATAATCTTCCGGTTGTATCTACCAGTACAGCCTGCGGTGTGGAATATACCCCAAAGGCGTTGGCCAAAGCCTGGTCATCATCTACCAATACCGAAACCATACCTTTAAACTTTTCAGCCACAGCCACCTGATGTTCCTCCCCTGGTACGACGACATAGAAATCCATTTCACTGCGGTATAAATTGACCAGCGATATAAAGTGGTCTGTATTAAATCTCGAGCACGGGCAATTCGGATTATAAAAATGAAAATGTACTGGTTTCTCGAGCTTTCTATCCCGAAGAAACGTGACATGCAGAGGCGCATTGACAGCAACCGGTGCATAGGTGTCAGGTATGGGGGTCGGTAGCGCGTATTTCAGCTCCTGCTTCCAAAATACAAAGGCAATCAACATGGCGATTATCGCCAGGCTGGCAAGAACGAGCAGGGTCTTCATTTAGCTATACTTTCCATTACCATTTCATCAGATTGAAAGTAAGGCAATTTAACATTAATTTAATAGTGGCTTTAATGACTGTCTGAAAGGCAACAAAGTCCGATGTAAGATTTCGGGTCGCGTGATGAAATAAAGCAAGAACGTCTTAAAAAAAAATGATGAAACAATAGAAATAATAGAAAACCAACCGAACAGCTCGCTAAGAACAAATAGCTCCATCGATAACTTTAAACATATTCCTTCATTATTCTTACCTTTAATCGTCCATTTCATACATATGCATTGATGGGGTATAATAGATAGGAAGTGGAAACAAAAAATGGAATCACTTCAACACCACCGTAAGATACCGTAGCGTACACCACCGTACGTATTCGGACAATACCATGGGTCGCAATCAGTCTCCTTGGGATCTAGCGCATGTTTTGGGAAATGGCACATATATTGAATAGCTGGCTTAAAGTATGACAATAATCTAATCGGCTCAACATGTTGATCAATCATTTAAAAATTACGTTTCGAAACCTTTGGCGTCGCAAGACTATGTCGGCCATTAATATTTTTGGGCTCGCGGTTGGTATAGCTACTTGCCTTGTCATAGCATTATATGTGATACATCAGCTAAGCTACGACCGTTTTCATGAAAAAGCAGATAGGATTGTCAGGGTGGTATTCAGAGGAAATGTGCAGGGGGAACAGATGAATGAGGCTCACGTGATGCCGCCTACCGCTCAGGCCCTGCTGGCTGACTATCCGGAGGTGGAAGAAGCCACGCGCCTACGCATTTTCGGCACGCCCCGGATCAAGTACGGCGAAAAGTCATTTCGTGAGGACGCGGTTGCATTTGTCGATGCAAATTTTTTCAGTGTATTTACATTGCCTCTGATTCACGGCGACGCTGCGACAGCATTGACACAGCCCAATACGGTTGTTATTTCGGACGATATGGCGTCAAAGTATTTTGGCAAGGAAGATCCTGTCGGAAAAGTACTCACGCTCCAGGACCAGCAACAACAGTGCAAAGTCACCGGGGTCATGCAGCCCATACCTAGCAACTCCCATTTTAACTTCGACGTATTTATCTCGATGGCCAGCCTGGACGAAGCCAAAGAAAACTCCTGGCTGCAATCAGAATTCTACACCTACCTGGTATTGCAACCGGGGTATGATTATAGAGAACTGGAAGCCAAATTGCCGCAGGTAGCAAAGAAATACATGAGCCCGCAGATGCAGGAAAGTATGGGGGTTAGCCTGGACCAATTTATGGAGCAAGGCAACAATATCGGTCTTTACCTGCAACCACTCACTGAAATCTACCTTCATTCCGATTTTTTGTTTGATCTTGGCCCACGAGGGGACATCAGACATGTTTATATCTTCGAGGCGATTGCATTGTTTATGCTGGTCATTGCGTGCATCAACTTTATGAATCTATCTACCGCCAGTGCCTCCAAGCGTGCCAGAGAAGTAGGTGTTAGAAAAGTGATGGGATCGGGAAAATGGTCACTGATCTGGCAGTTTCTCACAGAGTCTGTTATGCTCACAGCTATTGCTATGCTGCTGGCGCTGGGACTCACAGAGCTGGCGCTGCCAGTATTCAATCAGTTGGCAGGCACAGCCCTCTCGCTAAGTTTATGGGATAACTGGTGGATGGTTCCCGCTATATTGGCTCTTATATTAGGGGTAGGGCTGCTGGCAGGCAGTTATCCTGCCTTTTACCTCTCGTCGTTTCGCCCTGTCGCTGTGCTGAAAGGGAAATTCAGTAACGGTAACAAAACCCTAAGTATAAGAAGTATTCTGGTGGTTTTTCAGTTCAGTATATCTATCATCATGATATTTGGTACCATGGTTGTACACCTACAGTTGCAGTACCTCCAAAAAACAAACCTGGGATATAATAAAGACCAGGTTCTTATCTTGCCTGAAACCCACAGCCTGGGAAGCAAAGAAGAGGCATTTAAACAGCTCATTTTACAGGACTCCCGCATACAAAATGTAAGTAGCTCGGGCTACCTGCCTGCAGGCACAAGTGATAATAATAACTTCTTTATTTTTCCTGAAGAAGACATCTCTCTACAGATAAAAACCATCAAATATGAAGTCGATGACGCTTATATTCCGACTTTAGGCATTACGTTAATAGCGGGCAGAAATTTTTCTGACGTAGTCGCAACCGATAAGGACGCCATCATCCTCAACGAAACAGCAGCCAAGGCGCTGGGGTGGGGCGACGGTGACGCCGTGGGTAAAATAGTAACGAATATCAATGAAAATAAAAGGGAGTACAGGGCAATTGGTGTAGTGGAAGATTTTTACTTTAGGCCATTGCACGAAGCTATATCTCCACTCGTTATGGTAGCGGGTAAAATTGCAGGTACTATCATCATCAAAACCAAAACCCATGATACGGCAGGGCTATTGGCAACTTTAGAAAAACATTGGGCCTCCTTTGGTACAGAAGAGCCTTTTGTCTATTCCTTTCTTAGCGACAGAGTGCATACGACCTACCAATCGGAGCAGAAAGCAGGCTTTATACTGGCAATAGCCGCTGGTCTCACCATTCTTATCGCCTGCCTTGGCTTGTTTGGCCTTGCTACATTTACAGCAGAACAACGCACCAAAGAAATTGGCATCCGAAAGATATTAGGAGCGTCTGTGTCGAGTATACTGGGGCTATTATCGCAGGATTTTATAAAACTTGTCCTTATTGCCTTCATAATTGCTGCACCACTTGCCTGGCTTGGCATGAGCGAGTGGCTAGAAGATTATGCCCGTCGGATCGATTTGGCATGGTGGATTTTTGCCTCCGCCGGTGGTCTGGCCTTGTTTATTACCATTTGCATCATCAGCATTCAAAGCATCAAGGCGGCCGTATCGAACCCAGTGAAAAGTCTCCGAAACGAATAGCTAATTATCGACTTACAATAAACCTGAGTTCGACTATCAAAAACCGGCACCCCAAGCCCGGCGGGCTTAAACCCGAATAGCCCGTGATAACGGGCGATGAATTGAATTATAGCACAATCACAGCGTAGTTGAACTATGCATTATATTAGATTTTTTTTAGGATCGGTTTAAAAATGAAGTATGTGGTCTGTGAGGACATAGTATACTGAGTATCAATTTTTTTTCGAAAGCGGGAGTGGCAAGTGGGAGCGATATTATCTCCCGTAGAATTCCACTGCATACAGGCCAAATGCTGCTATTCCAGTATTGCGCAAAACTAGGTTCCTCACCCACCTTAAAATGCAAAGGAATAATTAAATGTTCCTGTCGTTTCTGTAAATGCGGGTTTTTGTTCAGTACTTTTCAACCGGTTCAACAAATTTAAACCCAGGGAAAAATTATGAGAAATTTTTGATTCCGTATCTTTAGCAATTGGAGAATAATTAAAGTTTAAGCGATTATTTAGTATCGGACTTGATTTAATATTATCTCCTGAGGTTTCATTG
>LXQK01000002.1 GCA_001683905.1 Marivirga sp. ANT-B6 | reverse complement strand
TCGATTATAAAACCAGACAAACAAAATAAAAAACCTCCTACCTGTTTTTGATCAATTGACATCAGTCATGTAGTTCAAAAAACGGGACAAATCCTTGATAAGAGACAACCGTGAAGCAATGTTTAAGGATATCTGGAATATTTTTAAGAACAAGAAGTGTCATCTATATCGAATAAATGGCGTAGAAGATCACAGAAACATCCTTACACATCTGCATCGGACAGCGTCATTAGCATCGTTGGTAACGGATATTAAATTAGGATCTTCAAATTACATAAAGGAGAAGAATACAATATTTATTTCGAGGAAAAATATTTGTTGTAATGCATTGGTTAACCACGCTGTGATTGTGGCTGTAATTATATACACCGCCCGTTATCACGGGCTATTCGGGTTCAAGCCCGCTGGGCTTGGGTTGCCGGTTTTTAATAGTCGAATTCAAGTTATAATGTTACAATAAGAATGGAGAGAACATCTAATCACAAGCCAGTTTTCATCATATCGTTCAAATTTTTAGAGCCTGAGCCGAGTACAATCGCATGAGGCGGTGAGGCCACCGGCAACATAAAGGCGCAGGAAGAGGCGATGCAAGCGGCCCCCATTGGACCAACAGGTTTACGTCTACTTTTACGGCAAGTGAAGCCAGATTGAGTAGCATCATGGTTGTAGTTGTTGTATTCGATGTTTTTTCCATAGGAAAGTTGATAACCGCCCCCACAACAAAATGGAGCAATTCAAGACCTATCCCTTCCAGCACCGTCATTTACTTACCTATAAACTGGGCTAAACCCAGGGAAAGCGAGATCACAGGATGGGTACAGCCTCGCTGATTCACTAGGTGGTCAACGATAGCGAACAAGCAAGAACAGCCCTAGCACTTTCTACACATACCATATAGAGATAACACCAGCACCAAAATATATAGGAGCCTATGAAACGGCGGCAAACCTAGGAGAAAAGAGATTGTCTACATATTATAGCTTACACGCATCGATTGAAACGACAGGATCACATGGTTGATTAACGCAGATCAAGGTTATGAAAAACAGCGAGTTGAAACGTATTGTTCTGCTCAAACCTCAAGCCATCAGGCTTCTGGATATACTGGTTGAGATAGCCGACCTGCACGTTGGCAGATGGACTGATTTGATACCCTAAAGCACCATAAATGCGGTTTTGGTCAAATATATTTTTACCGGAATTTTTACCAAAATTGATCATTACTTCATCATAAACGCTAATAAAGAGCGTACCCTTTGAAATTGTAGCCGAATTCAGCGGAATATTTACCATCAGGCGATACCGTGCTCTGTTCAGGTAGGTATAGTCATTTTCTTCTGTTGTGGGCAAATCGAGCCAGCGTTGCTCCAACCGATACCGATGATTTATTGCTGCTTTTCCTATTTTTTGATTAAATACCAACTGCTGCCATAAGCGATGCTCCGGAAACTTGTCCAGTACAGGCTGTTCTCCATAGGGTGAGGTAATAATGTAGGCGTACCCTCCAGACAACATCAGGCTTTCATTGACATGGTAATTCAGCCCGATCCTTCCCAAAAATTGCTGCGGATCCTCTAAAATTCCTGACCGGCGTAGTTGAAATTCGCTATGTACACTCCATGCCTCAGAAAATCGATAGGTGCCGAAATACATATACCACGCATTGAATTGAGTTGCAACTTCACGCTGCGAAGCCTGAGCATAAACAGCCTGGCTCCATAAAGAGATACAAAGAAAAATAGTAATAAAACGGCTAAGCATAAATTATAAAAGATTTAAATGGATATTAAACAAGACACTCCAATCATCAGATACCTTGACAAAAAAGTAAAGATTGCGAAAAAAGATGGAATTTAACAGAGACAGTAGAAATTGCTACTGTGCAGGCCTGAAGATATCAAACTCAACCCGTCGATTTAACCTCCTATCTTCTTCTGTTACCTCCTTGACAATTGGCCTGGTGCTACCAAAACCAATAGCAGTAATACGTTCGGGGTCAATCAAAGCCATTTCTATAATATACTTCTTGATGGCATCCGCACGCCTCTGAGAAAGTATCAGGTTTTGATCTTCTTTCCCATCAGAGTCTGTATGTCCCGAAATGTCAAGTTTAAAAGTAGGATGGTCCAGCAAGAAATCGGATATCTTGTTTAGATCCGCCATCATAGATGCTTTAATGGCTGAACTGGCAGGATCAAACTCTACGGAGGTAAACTTCAGTTTATTAGCAATTGGTGTCGTCTTTTTGTGATATTCCATATCCCCTTCGAGATAGAAAATCTCCTCAATTCTAAAATAATCGTCGCCCTGAATGATCAGGAGGTAATTATTTTCACCAATCAGATCAAAATCGAACGTACCATCTCTCCCTAAAAATTTCGGTGCTACTTCTATACCATGGTCGAGATCTATGACCGATACAATCCCTTTAAACGGTTTGCCGGAGATGGAGTCAGTCAATGACCCTTGAAACTTATTATAGGCATCAGGCTGCGCCTCCATAGGCAGCGGAAACGAGAAAAGATCCAGATTCTCTAGCTCACTGGAAGATGATCGGGCATAAAACAATGCTTTTGAGCCCGGATCAATAGAAAAATAATATTCACTTCCTGCGCCATTGACTAACGGTCCTATATTCTTAGGAGCCTGCCACTGCCCATTTTTTTTCGATGATTTATAGATATCAAAATCGCCGAAGTTAAGTAATTGCCCCATGGAGCTAAAATACAACACCTCGCGGGTCGGATGATAAAACGGACTCAATTCGTTGTTTCGGGTATTAATAATAGGGCCGGCATTTTGTGCTGCAGACCACTTTCCCGATGGCAATTTATATGTAAAATAAATATCGGCAAGACCAAAGCCTCCAAGGCGATCTGAAGCAAAATACAAGGTATCTTCGGTGTGTGACAAGGAAGGGTGTGACTCCCAACTGCTGGTATTTACCTGAGGACCCAGGTTCTCGGCTTTCGACCATTTGCCTTTTTCATCCTTTACAGCATATAATATGTCGCAGTTCCCATAGGAGTCCGGCGAATAGCAGCGTGCAAAAAATAACGTACGGCCGTCCCTGCTCAGGTAGCCCGATCCTTCATTGTAGGCCGTGTTGATTCCGTCGAAACTCTTCCCTTCAGTCCATATATCACCAACCTTAATGCTGTAAAACAAATCCTCATTTTTACGTTTATCACCAGCCGTTTGCGTGAAATTTCTTTGCGAGGTAAACAGCATTAACTCGTTGTTTGGATGAATGGAGGGTGCATAATCAGCCGCATCAGAGTTGATGTCCTCACCCATGTTAATCAATACACCACGTGGCGGACGTAGTGTATCTACTTCCTGCCGATAGGCGACCAGTTCATAATAATATGTAAGTGGCACATAGTTTTCCGCATCGTTCTGTACCGTATCAAAATACAACCGTATACTTTTCATCGTCTCAGTTTGGCGGGTATGTTTCAATACGAGCTTATAGAGAAACTTTGCCTCTTCTACCCGCCCCTGCTTTTCGGTGAGCTGAGCCAACTTCCACAGCATATCGTTATCCTTGTCGAAATTTTCAATACCGAAATTTTGAACATAAGATAGTAGAAGGGAATAGTATGTTTTTAGATCCTGCTGTTTTTCAGCCTTGCTTAACGCTTTTAAGGCCACTTTATTCTGGTAAAAGGCCACCCTATTTACATTAGGAAAGTTGAAGAGTTGGGTACGCACAACATCCAGGGAATCAATATGTAAAGGGGAAGGCTTTACTTTCTTTCCCATCCACTTCTGGCCAGAAACATCGTGCAACAGAAGTAGCATAAATAGCAGAATACTTGAAAAACAAATACTTTTAGACATCGTAATAAATCATTCAACAATCTTTCTGCCAAATAATGAGCAAGGCCAAATTGAAGCGATACAAACATACGCCTAATGCCTTAGTGGGGAAAATTTACAAAAGTTCTACTTATATAAAAAATATCACCCAATTTATTTAAATGCCAGAAATTAGAGACGCCCGGGATTCCCAACGGTAACATTTGAATAACAAATTACGCCTAAGGCTAAAAAAAAGAAGACCATTTGATCTGGTCAAATGGTCTTCATGAATTTCGTACAAAAAAATCTATACCAACTGAGCATCAAGCTTTTTTGCCAGTACGCTTTTATTGACTGCGCCAACCTGCTTATCCACGATTTCACCATTCTTAAATACCAATAAAGTAGGAATACTTCTGATTCCAAATTTTGCAGATATCCCAGGATTAGAATCTACGTCCAGCTTACCTATTACTGCTTTTCCGTCATAATCTCCCGCCAATTCTTCTACAACAGGTCCAATCATCTTACACGGCCCACACCATTCTGCCCAAAAATCTACCAAAACTGGCTTGTCTGTTGCAATTATTTCGTCAAAGTTAGCATCCGTTATTTCAATCGCTTTGCCCATATTATTTTAATTTTTATTTGTGATATATGTTTTACGCTTTTATTGGTTAAAAAGTTCAATTCAATTTCTATTGCTGATAAAGCAATGCTTAAATTTTATATTGAAGTTTCGCATCATCCATTTGTCACAATGGTTGCTTAAATCGCAAAACATCCGCCAAAACTGTCTACGAAGATTTCAGGGCTACGCCCCTTTT
>LXQK01000199.1:44487-45708 GCA_001683905.1 Marivirga sp. ANT-B6 | reverse complement strand
ACTGAGGTTAATTATAAATTTAAGTGATTATGAAAAATTCTAAGCGAATTATTAAATTGGTGATTTTAATAACTGCCGTATTTATATCGTACTTTATTTTTTCTGACTGGCAGAATTTTAAAGCGGGCTTTATGGGTGAGCCTCCGATTGAAAATTCTAATAAGAGATAAACCAATATCTACCCGTTTTATCTAGCTGATCAAATTATTATTGGTAGTGCTGTGCCGATGGATACCATACGATGGAGCTGGCCTAATCAGCAAGTATGCCATGGGCTGAATGGTTGGACCATCTTGTTCAATCATCACCCTCTTCCGAAGCTGACCTATCGCCTAAGACATCTTCCACATATAGCATGTTGATGAGGACCATGGTAATGGCAATGATAGGAGTTGCTAATATCAAACCCAGGCCTCCCACCAACGTAGCCAGCAAAACCTGGGAAATCAAAGTCATAGCAGGGGGAATGTAGACCATTTTTTTCTGCACCATAGGGGTAATGATATTACTTTCCACAGCCTGCACGCCAACATATAAAAGGGCAACATATAAGGCCATACTTGGGCCTTCCATAAAACCTACGAGCACAGCCGGTATCAGCGCAATGATTGGGCCGAAATTGGGTATGAATGATAATATGCCTGCTAAGATAGCCAAGGCCAGCACCATGGGGACACCCAGGATCCATAAACCTAACGCGGTAAGTATTGCTACGACTAACATGGAAAATAACTTTCCCGCTATCCATCTTTTTAGAGTCGTTCCAAGTTTCTCAAAAACCTCTTGTGCCCTTTGGCGACCCGCTTTAGGAATTAGTGTAACTAACCCATTTACATACGGTTTGGGTGTCGCCATCATGAAAAGTCCTATAATTAGGATAATATATAAATCAGCCAGCACCCCAAACGTTGCAGCGAACACTCCCATGGACTTTTTTATTAAGCCCGTCCTTTCCTGTAACCACGTTTGTGGATCTTCAGGAATTTGATCAACTAATTTCCGCCCTATAGGACTGCTCTCTAAATGTTGTTTCGTACTACTAATCGCCTCAGGCAACTTTTGGCTGAGCTGCGTAATCTGCTCACTTACCTGGGGAATAAGGAATATTGATGTCAGGACAATTAAACCTATTACAAGAAAGACGGCAATCAAAGTCGCCCAACCTGATGGGATAGTCGTGTATTTGCTAATTATACCTGCAATACCACGAAAAAAAGAAGC
>LXQK01000199.1:15296-44344 GCA_001683905.1 Marivirga sp. ANT-B6 | reverse complement strand
TACCTGCTGTAATTAAAACTTTGCTTGAAAAAGAGCTTTGATGAGAAAATTCTGATGGTTCTTTTTTCTCCATTAGGCATCGTACGATTTTAGATTAAAAACTATTATCGCCTTTATAACAGGTCGACATCTAAATTGTTCGCCACATGGCTACTGGTCAATAGTCGCGAAAAAGTACTTTAGGAAGAATCTTCGGGATGACGCAACAAAAAAAGGGTTTAACACTTCTTTCTTTTTAATCGTCCTATTCTGCTGGTTGTAAATGGGTTAATGGCAAAATAAATGGCCATTAAATCAAGGGGACTTAATGGCCATTTATAAAACTGACTGATCAGCATGCCGTTGTACTACTAATAATTACAGTAGCAGAATTAGTAAAAGAATGACAATAAGCGCACCAGCACCAATGTAGATACCATTGCTACTAGCTTCCTGCTTTAGCGCCTTAGCCTCCTTTTTAATTTCTTTAATTTCGTTTTTTACCAATTGTTTTTCCTCAATCGTTGAGGCATTTTTTTTCGCTTCCTTAAGCACTTCTATACGCTCTGTCAACACATCCAATGCTACTTTGTACTCTTCCTCAGTCCTGTGTTTTTCAGGCGTTTCTCCATCTGTCGGAGTCGTTTCCGCAGATACAGGTAGTGAAGTAAAAGCAAAAAAGAATAAAAGGATGGCAAAAAATAAGGATTTGGTCTTCATGTGTAGTGAATTTTAGTTAAAAAAAATGGATAGTTGCCGTACCTAATTTGTATCGGCTATTGAATAACTTCTAATGGCAAGATTTTGTTTGAAAAAAAAATTTGCTGTCAAGACGGCATACATCGATGCCCAAAACTAGAGATTGCAATAATCAAAAAAAATTTGATATAGCCTATTCATCCTATCGTTCCAGAACCAAAAATCCTACTTACAGCGGGTAAAAAAGTAAAGCTCTTCCAGGATTAGTTGCGCCTATATTCATTACTTATTTTTCTTAAGGAACGTGAAAGCAATTTCCCCATTTTCAACCCTTTACAAAGGGTCATGATTCTTAGAAAAAAATGATTCATACTCAACACATCGACCCATTTTAGTAGAATCCCGATGTTCTTTTGTGCAATGTCAGCGTTTCCATGGTCCAGGTTTCTTGCGGCGGACTTCATGAGGTGATAGATGACTTTGTTTTTTACCTCATCCACGTCGTAGGATGAATGATGAATGTTTTGAGCAATTTCGTATATCGCTAATCCATAGCTTTTATCCTTTTGAGGAGAATAAGGATTGTGACTGATTTTATAGGCATATGCTTTATCGATATAACAAAGTACTTCAGGAATATAGCCTATCTGATTATTGATCAAAGCAGCACGTGTATCATATTCATAATCTTCCCAAAACCACAAACTCTTCCAGGGACCGATGGTATCTACCAGATTTCTGGTGCGTACACAGGCAGACGAATGCCAGGGCCTTCCATGCGTGAGCAGGTAAGGAAGCATCGTTTCGTACAATTCATTAGATTTTTTCACCGACTCATCTAAAACGGTGCTGTCTTCTAACATAAACTGCGCATGGCAATAGACCATATCTACACCTTTATTTGCCTGCAGGTAGTCTACACATTTAAGGATAAAATAAGGCGCATAGATATCGTCAGAATCCAAATAGGCGATATAACTTCCTGTAGAAGCCGCCCGCCCTGTTTCGCGGGCTGCACCAGGACCTGTATTTTCGCTTTTTCTAATGATTTGTATGCCAATCCCCCCCGGTGAATCTTTGAAATCAAATGAATACACTTCGGGCGAAAAATCATCGACTACGATAACCTCAATAGGTCGGTAGCTTTGCCGCAGCACCGACAGTATAGCTCTATCTGCCAGCTCAAACCGTTTATAAACAGGGATGATTACTGATACAAGACAGCGTACTACCGGTGCATGATTATCATTGACCATTTTAGCTAATTGACAGGTGGCTCAAGACGATGTTCTTCTTATAACCATTTTTAAGTAAAACTTTAAAACTTCAAGCATAAATTCTGGATCGTTGTTCATCCGTATCGCTTCCTTAAGCTGGGCAGTGGCGCCAATTTTATCTACATATTGCCGATACAAGCCTTTAGCCATTTTAAAAGCCTGCTTAGCATAATGTTTGGTAGCATATTTTTTCAACGCCTTCTGCTGGTCTACAGGCAAATATGTATTAATAATCTGGATCACCTTTTGAATATCCCGGATATTCTGCGCTGTTCGAACATATTGTCCGGAGATGGAGGAGCTATGCTTTCGATAGGAAGCCAGCGGGGTAGGTTCAAATCCTACAGCATATTTTGACGCTATCCTAACCCACATTTCCCAGTCTTCACCATAATGTACGCTTCTAAAGGCGCCAAGGATTTCATACACTTCTCTTTTTACAACAACAGAAGGTGTTTGCATACGGTTACGTTGCGCAATGCGATAGAGCCATTCATCCAGGATACCCGCCTCCTCTTGTTCCATCTTTGAATATGAAAGATGGTTTCCCTGCGAATCTATAAACTCGTGGCGGCAAAAAGCAGCTCCAATGTCAGGAAAGCGGTCAAATAAACGCTGCATCTTGCTATAAAAACCTGGCAACACGCTGTCATCTCCATGCAACTGATGCACGAGGATTCCCCTTGACCGGTTGATGCAGGTTTCAAAATTCCTGAGGCTTCCTACATTTTTTTCCTGCCGAAAAAACTTTACTCTTCCCTGACCTAATTCTTCTACCACTGCTTCCGGGTCATCTCTGGTAGAAAAGTCATCTACCACCTCTATCTGCATATACTCCTCCCCCGGATCCTGACGGAGAACACCTTCCAACGTCTCCCTCAGATAATCAGCACAATTATAGGTGGGAATCATAACCGACCAAATAGGCCGGTTTTCACCGCTGTCGATAGGTCGAATGATTGGAGGTTGTTCTAGATCTAAATTATTCATTTATTATATCTAATGGCAGTAATACTACTATGAATTATCTAAATATTCTTATTTTTCCCCTAAAAAGTTTATGTTTGAAAGGTCCTGATGTATTTAAGCATCGCCTTTTTGAAAAAACGCCAATCACGATATAGTAACATAGCTTGTAACATCTGCGCTCTCGCAGCTTTTAAATCTCCCTTTGAAAGAGAATCTGCCGCTGTAGCCATCCCCATGTCTGCATAATATCTACACGAAATTCGCTTGTTCTTTATCTTATTTCCACCCGTTAGATACTGTTGATTTAGGTTTATTACCTTTCTCAAATCGCGAAAGTTATACCCGTTTCTTACCGTTCTTCCAGAGATAGAGGCTTCATGGACCCTGTAGGAGGCTAAAGTTTCAGGCAAGTATCCCACAGGGTAATGTGCGGCAATACGTACCCACATCTCCCAATCTTCGCCATATATCACGGAATGAAAAGCACCCAGATGCTCATATACTTCTCTTTTAACGACCATAGAGGCTACTTGTATGTGCTGCGCCTGCGTAATCCGGTTGAGCCAATCGGGTAAAATGCCGGGAAATTCCTGTTGTAGCTGCGCTTCAGAGAGGAAGGCACCATTTTCATCTACCTGAAGATAATGGCAAAATCCTGCACCGATCTGAGGGTGCGCTGAAAATAAGCTGGCCATCTTATCGTAAAACCCTGGATGCACGTAGTCATCTGCATGCAACAGGTGTACGAGTTTTCCCTTCGCTTCCGATATGCAGGTTTCAAAATTCCGTAAACTTCCTACATTAGTCGATTGAGCAAAAAACCCGACGCGGCCCTTACCCACCATGGCAACCACATCCCTTACGCTATTCTGATCTTGGGAAAAATCATCTACCACCACTATCTCCATCTCTTTATCGGGCCAATTTTGAGATAATACACTTTTCATCGCCTGTTCCAACGTATCAATATTATTGAAACAGGGAATCATGACCGACCAAAGCGGCCGTTGCTCTCCATCACTTCTTGGCTGAATGATAGGTGGGCAAGTTGGTATGCGCCTATTTTTCATCAGATAAACGTTGATGCGCTGGAGATGTCATTGTAAATGCTTTTACCTTTTGCATATTGGCAATAAACTGGCGCTTATGTTTAATAAGGTGCATCAAAAATCCTAATCTGTAGAGTACCTCTAATTCCATTTCATGGCCCGTTTTTTTGAAGAGTAGCGTCTGCAATAGTAGCTTTTTACGCTTCCTGAACCAGGCTATTGATTTTTTAATGTGGTATGCCCACAAAACCTTCTCGCCCTCAAGCTGCTGGTGCTGCATGCGGTAGTGTAATTCGTGTGGTAACAACATCGTCGAGGAGGTCCCTATCGCGTATACCATCTTGCGAAGTTTCTTCCAATCCATTCTCTGCGTGGGAATCTCATGGTCATATTTTAAGTACTCATCGTAATATATCTTATAGCCCAACAAGCGAATCGCCTTACAAAACTCTACATCACCTCCTGAGGTAAGGGAATTTCCCTTCCTGTCGGAAAGCAGGCTCTCAAAATCCTGTTTCAACAAAGCGCCCCATGCGGCCTTTCTGACTACCATGCCTGCTCCCCACACATAACCTTTGGTATGTGTTAGTTCGCCACTGTGCTTCGCCTGTTTCCCTATAGCAAAATATTGCCCCTGTTGTAGAAACCATGCCGGAGGACTAGCAGCATATTTTCCAAATCCCTGACCACCCAGGACACCGGTTTCGGGCTGGCTTTCCATATGCAAAAAAGCACGTTGGCAATAATCGTTGTACAGATGATTATCATCATCACAGAATAAGACATAGGCATATTGCGCAGCATCCAATCCAGCTCGCCGGGCTTCAGATAACCCGGGCTTAGGCTCGTGAATCACCTTCAGCGACATACCTGACGCTTTGGGCAAGCTTTTCCAATAGGCGCTGGCTTTGGTTGACGTACCGTCCGTAGATGCATTGTCCACAAGGATGATCTCCAACGGGAAATTAGAAATTTCCTGCGTAGCAAGATGAGCCAGCGTGGGCTCAATTCTTTTAGCACTATTATAACAGCAGATAATGACAGACATTCCCTTTGCGCTCATATAACTATCGCTTAATCTAATTAAACACCACCTGTTAGATTTATTTTCTTCATTGATTTACCCAGTAATCTATTTTTTCCCCCAACACCTCCCCAGACCAGTTTTCGACGGCAAATCTTGGGATATGATAGGGCGCGTCCTTTCTTTGAAAACAATGAGGTGCCGTGGTACAGGCGATTTGATAACCCGCCTTTTTTACTAACATGGCGCTTTCTTCCGTAAAATCGCCAAAGGGATACGAAAAAGTAATCACCTCCTTATTGATCCACTCTTCCAGCTGCTTTTTGGCTCCTTCCAATTCTAAGCGCTGGCCGACTACATCCAGGTTTTGGAGGGAATAATGGTTGATGGTATGGCCCCCAATTTGAATCCATGGATCATTTGCCAGAACTTGTAACTGACTTACGTCCAAGGGCCAATCCTCCCTGCTTCCTGCTTTTGAAACGTTGGCCCAACGATACAATTGATTTTGAAAAGCTTTAATCGTGTCCGCATCAGACTTTCTAAACAGCTTCCACAGATCATAATACAACTGATGTCTTGCCGTTGGCGCTTTTTCCCATGGCATCCAATTCCTTAGCGATGCTACAGAAATATCTGGCTGATCGTTGGCAATTGCTTTAAATAAATAGCCCACACCTTGAGGATCTGATAATTCGAGTGTTTGCGGTAAATCAACGGTTTCGAAAATAACGCGGGTGAGATCATCCCACCAATACATCCTATCGATGCCAATATAACCGGAACTTACAAAAACCGTGGCTGGCACATGATGCTTATCCAAAACCGGCAAGGCTGAAGTAAGGTTGTCGGCATATCCATCATCGAATGTTATGGCCACCGTTGGCTTGCGTCTAACCGGGATTTTGCCGCCTGTGCGTGAGAGTTTGTCTAACGTAGTCACGTGGCAATTCGCTTTTAGCCAGGCCATCTGCGCGTCAAAGTTTTCTGCACTTACGCAAAGACGCCAGGGATCATGGGCGGGATGGGCTACCCTGTGGTACATCAGTACCAGGGCCGGAGAGCCTAGCCTGTTGGCGATCTTCCGCAACCCTTTTTTTAACCGCCACACACCTGGTATTTGCATAATTTATGATTTAATGGCTATGACAGTATTGACAAGCTGGTAAAGAGGGTCCTGATAAGTAAAATCTTCCGGCTGGATTTCTTCCGCAGCTAACCCATACATAGCAGCGGTGGCTACCTTTACATTACCATAGGATTCGAATACGATGCTTTCTGACTCAAACTTCGTCGTAAACATTTTTTTTAGAGCAGCGCTGGAAAAGTTGAATAACCATAATTCAGACCATTGATCGCGCGAAATTGGAGATAACCCAGGTACAGTCAGTAACAAGACGCCACCAGGTTTGAGTATTTTGTGAATCTGGCTTATGGCTCCTTCAAAATCATAGATATACTGCATTGTTTGTGTGAATATGACACAATCATAGTATGCTGCAGGCATATCTGCTGCACTGGCAATATCCCCGGTATATGTCGCATCCGGATGCTGGTGGTCTACATGAAAAATATGTGAGTTTTCTACCTGTTCCCTGCCAAACTTTTCTGTGTATAACCTTTCGCCAATTTCTAACACATTTCCTTTGATCACATGTCTATGCCGGTATAGAAAACCTTCGATATAGAAACGATCGATCGGCTGATTCCCCCGATCATATCCAAAATGGAGGCTGATAGGCTTTACCCGGTCCAGATCGCCCCACAGTACATCACCTTTATTAGGAACCTTCCTTCGAGTTCGCTTAGCCTCTAACAGTCCAGGCAACAAGGCTGGAAATATTCTTAAAAGCAGGCCATACAACGACAACATTTTCTTCTTTTTAGACATAGTAATGGCTGAGGGTGCATGCATCATTAATACCTTAAACTGTCGCATCGATTGGAGATAATTTCCTTTGCGCAAATTATACTTAAAGGCTTTGAATAAGGGTTTGCCATAATACTGCTTCCAAAATATTTGCCCTTTCTGATAAGCCTGACGATACTTTTCCTGATCTGGTACGCTTCGTTTATGCCGATTCAATACGGAAAGTGACGTTTTCAGCATTCGGGCAAAATCACCCGACATATTGTCCTCGTGTTTTCTATACTCCGCAATGATATGATGATGATAGCGTATGGGATGCTTTGTCGCTATTTTAAAATAGACATCATAATCTTCACAGGATTTCAGGCTCGGATTAAACCCATTACAGGCCTCTAGCGCAGCGCGAGAATACATCACAGCAGCATGCATACCGATAAAATTTCTCTTCAATAGCGATAACAATGGCTCCATTTCCATATAAAAATCGCAAACCTGAATACCGCCTTGCACTTTTCCTTCCTGGTCAATAAATCTATGCGCGCCGAATGTCAGCCCGCACTCTGGATGACGCAGTATAGTTGCTAATCCTGTTTCGAGCGCGTTGGGCAATAACCGGTCATCGGCATCAAGAAAAACAATAAACGCTCCTTCACTTTCCTTCAAACCGGTATTTCTGGCAGCTGAAAGGCCCGCATTTTGCTGATAAATATACCGGACATCGGGGTAAAGCGCTGTAACCTTGGCGGTGGCGTCTGTTGAGCCATCGTCAATGACAACAAGCTCCCAGTGGGTATATGTTTGGTTCAATACACTTTCTATCGCGATACCCAAATATTTTGCATGGTTAAAGCAGGTAATAACCACACTTACCAACGGCATGTCTTTTTCCAGCTGATCATCCATATCTCTATCATTCCAAATGTAATGACTTGTGTTTGTCATGATTCCAGTAAAATTTTTTGGTCAATGCGATCCATAATAGCGGCATCTACCTCAAGGTCAAATTTTCTTGCAAACAGCTTGGGAGATTGCATAAGATAATCAAGATCCTTGATCGTCAAAATGCTGGGACTATCTTTTCCATCGGTCCAATCTATATATCGCAGGTGATCATTCACCATATTTTTCTGAATAGAAGGGTTTCTACTATTCAATAATATGGTGTGAAAAAATATTTCGTCAGCACACAAGGAATACCTGTGAAACTTGTAGTACACGGGATGCTCTAGTAAAAACTGTAAGATGTACGTTACCGATTCCTTACTCAGGCACCACCAATGCTCTCCAAGGAAGGGCTTTAGACCGTAAGGCATAGTTCTTTTCCCGAAATAAAGCTGAAAAAAGAAGTTGAAAACTTTATGCCGCAGACTCTTGGGTGCTTTGTATGGTGGATAAGCGTAGGATTTACCCCATAATGTAAAATGATATCGATTGATTCTGTACATGCCACCATCGTTCCAACCAGGAACCGGCATCGACGAAAAATTCAAAAAGCTTTTGCCACGATGGGCTGATAAATAATTAAAAATAAACTGATTATTTTTTATAGGGTAATCCTGTCCGCTTAAAAGCAAAACAAAGTCGTATGGCACTTTGGTACTTTCAATTTCTTTTAATGCCGTAACCTCGGCCTGCAAGATGCCAAATTTACCCCACGCACCATCATACTGTTTTAAAAAATGGAGCCTCCCTGATGCTATAAGATGGGCTTCGCTCCTATAAATTTCCAGCGATTCTTTTATGTCGACATGAATAAAAAAATAGCAATACGGCGTATTTAATCTACTAACTAGCCTGGCGAGCTGTTCCGGGTTTTTATGCACAAGAATAATATAAGCAATCCTCAATATGTCTAACGTTTTTGCCATTGTTATCCGTTGCCTTTAATACCTGTCAACTGGCGGAAGTAATCCAGAAGTCCACCCATTTTCCTATATTTTTTTTCAGGGAAATAGTATGCGTTCCAATTTACATTCCACGTACATATTTTGGCTCGATCACCTCAAGAGAATATGGAATAACAGGCCGGATAATGCCATACTGCTTATAAAACTCCCCGTCGTTGGCAGGGTCCTCTACTTCAAAAACTATATCTTCGTTATGATTATAGATGCCTGTAGAAACATTTTTATTGATATGTATGGTGAGGGTATACGATCCACTATTCAACAGGTCTGCAGGTATGATCCAGGCACTTTCTATGAGTCCTTTTCTTAAGACAACATGATCGGTCGACGTAGTAAAAACACATTCACCGCTGATGGTGTGTAGTACCAATACAATCGTCAGCTTATTACTTTCGATTAGGTTCCAAAACTGAAAATGCACGTGTATGTTTGTGTGTAAATCAATTTTCGTCTTGCCTTGCTCAGGAACTACTTCAAAGCATTTTACACGAATGTTCTCATCCCCCGGCGCCTCGTCAGGATTATCCCAGGACTGCTTCATCGTATTTTTGCCAATCCTGCTTAAGTATCGGTTAATGACCTGGTCTGAGGGTCCACTGTCATTGATATTGCCATTTTCCATCAGGATGGCTTTCGTACATAAACTCTTTACTGCTTGCATATTATGACTTACGAATAGGACCGTTCTTCCTTCTTTCTCTGACACATCATGCATTTTTCCTAAACATTTCTTCTGAAATTCTGCATCGCCCACTGCCAGTACTTCGTCGACAATGAGAATATTAGGTTCCAAATGGGCCGCCACAGCAAAGGCAAGGCGCACATACATCCCTGAAGAATATCTTTTTACAGGGGTATCAATATATCGCTCCACGCCGGAAAAATCTACAATCTCATCAAATTTCTGCCTGATCTCATGCCTTTTCATGCCCATAATCGAACCGTTCAGGAATATATTTTCCTTACCGCTCAATTCGCCATGAAACCCAGTACCTACCTCCAATAGACTAGCCACCCTGCCTTTTACCTTTACGATGCCTGTAGTAGGAGCAGTAACACGGGAAAGTATTTTCAATAAAGTCGATTTTCCGGATCCATTGCTCCCGACAATTCCTAAGGCATCGCCCTGATTTAAGGCAAAATTTACATCGTTAAGTGCCCACACAAATTCACTGTCGGCTTTTGTACTTCGAACATTGGCCGTACCTACTTTCATAAAAGGATCTTCCTTTCCTAGAACCTGGGTGACATACCAGCGTTTCATGTCCTGCTTTAAACTCCCGGTGCCTACCACACCCAACCTGTACAATTTGGATAAATTTTCAACCTTGATGACAATATCAGACATGATTTAAACTCATTTTAAAAATTTAACCGTATTCCTCTTATTAAACCGAGCACAGAAAGCAAAAAATAAGCCAAGGATTAAAATCATATTTTACGTTTAAAAAAAGCTGTATCCTTCCAAGTGAAAAAGGTAGCCAGGTAAAAATAGGCAAAAATGGAATAAAGTCTAAAAGCTGAGAGATAAAGTTGTTTTATAGCAGTAGATGAAAAAGCTAATTACTGCAGGACAAGGCGGAATGTTTCCATCTTATCGCCAGTAACAACCTGAAGTATGAAAATGCCTGATCCAAGAGAGCGCAGGTCAAGGGTTTTTTGGAAAAATGAACTCCATGTTTTCAATTCAATGCCAGCAGAATTCAGCAATGAAATGGTTACCGGATATTCCAAATCCAGATGTACGACGCCCTTCGCCGGGTTTGGAAAGACCGTAATAGATGATCGGGTAGGAAGGGTGACTTTGATAGTTTTGGAATACGTAAACTTTCCATCAAGATCATCCTGCCGAAGGCGATAAAATACAGCGCCATAGCTTTGGAAGTCGTCGGTATAGGCATAGGCGATGGGTCGGCTGCTGCTGCCTGACCCTGCCATAGTTTGAATGGCGACAAAAGATGCGTTATCAACGGACCTTTCTATGGTAAAAAAATCGTTATTAATTTCGGATGTTGTTTGCCACCTGATTTCAATTCCAAGGCCAGGCCGAAAAGTTCCTGCAAAGGAAACCAGAACGACCGGTAAGGCCATGAGGCTTTCAACAATGCCCTTTGCAATAGTTCTTTCTGCTAGTATTTTGTGCCCCGCATTGTTAAGGTGAATACCATCTCCAAAATCAAATCCTGCTTTAATTCTTCCTTCTTCCGAAGCCAACCCACTCCAGAAGTCGATTGAAAACTCTTTATACTTTTCTTTAATAGTATCTTTTACTTCGATAAGAATATTCCTTTTAGCTGTGGAAAGATTTCTCGGTTGCGTGGTAGTAATATAACAGAGGGCGCCTGCTCTTTCAGCCATGCTTTTCATTGAATCGATGTTGTAAAAAAACTCTTCTTTGGGAATATTTTTATCCACATCATTCGACGGAAGATTAATAATAATCGCATCTGGATTATAGCTAAGGGCCTTGGTTATATTCTTGTCGGGGTCGACTGCAATTGAAGTCTTGTCACTGTCAAAGCCATCAGGCATTAAATGATAGGAAGTATAGCCACCCCTGGCGAGATTTATTAAGGTGTCGATTACATTTTGATCTTTTAAATACTTTCGATATCGCTCGACATAGGAACTATCTATTATGGAGGCGCCCCGCCCTTCTGCTGTGGATGAACCCATTATCACAATTGTATATTTCTCCTGGCCATAAGCAGAAAATGCATAGCTATACAAAAGGATTAGAAAAAAGAGCTTCATGAAAAAATATGATTAAGTAAATATACCATTTAATCATATTTTCTCAAAGCAAAATGCATCTTGTGGGGAAAGAGGCTACAAATCTTTTTTCGTGAGATAAAGATAACTTAGACCAGTATAGATAAACGCATAAGCACCGACGATTAAAGCACTTTTCCAGGCAATAAAATTCTGCATTTCTCTGAATATATACCTTGGAAAAGGAATATCGATCAGGTTATTTAGAGATTTCACCGGCAGCAAATCATATAATGATGCATACTCCGAAGGCAGGCTGATGGTAATCAGGGGCTCGATAAACATGGTGTATAGGACCAGCAAAACAATGGCAAGTCCTGCTTTCTTTAACAATAAGCCACATAACATGGCAAGCAATAGAAAAGTAAAAAGCTCGAGGAAATGCGCCCCAAGGAAAACGATTTCACTAAAAATAAACCTTGCATCCACAACGGAAGAAAATATCAGGCCCAAAACCATCCCTAACATGAGCAGAAATATTGTATTCATGAGGCTAAGCACAAAAACTAGGCTTAGTTTGGAAAGCAAAAACTCTTTCCTGTTTAGGCCGTCGATGATGTTTTGTCGCAACGTACGATAGCTGCTTTCGTTGGTGACGGAGATAATGACAAGAAAGGCCAGAATAATTCGAAAAAAAGAGGCCAGATAGGTAAGGTTCTGCCAAATGTCGGGAAAGTCGTAGATCGGAATTAGCATCGGGCTTATATTTTGAAACGAGGCTCCCCTACTTTCCAGATATTGTAAGAATAGCATGCCACTACCACAAACAATACCCAACACCAGGAAGTATAGCGTCAACAGGATCCAAAAGATGCGATAATGGCGTAATTTTAGCCACTCAATTTCTAACAATCTAATCATGTGCTGCGAGTATGGATAGAAATTCTTGTTCCAGGTTTCTCTTTCTGGTCAGGAGGTGTGAAAGTACAATGCCATTCTCGATGAGGAAACCATGCAAATCCTGGGCTTTTTTACCATCTTTCAGGGAAACTACGAAGACTGCCGCATCGCGCTCCACTGAATTCACATAGGGAAAATCATCTAAAGAACGCCGTAGGCGGTCGATGTCATCGCTAAGTACCTCCACCAGCTCCTTACCGGCCAGGGCTTCAGTTACGCTTCCTGTATAAACCAGCTTCCCTCTACGCAATACCGCAAAATCTGTGCATACTTTTTGTACCTCATCCAGCAGATGGCTCGCCAACACAATTGTTTTTCCCATCCCTGCAATTTGAATGATTAGCCGCCGCACCTCTACGATACCTTGCGGGTCCAGCCCATTGGTGGGTTCGTCAAGTATCAGTACTTCCGGATCGGCAAGCAAGGCCGAAGCAATGGCAAGCCGCTGCTTCATGCCCAGGGAGTAGGTCTTAAAAGGATCGTTCCTGCGCTCAAACAAATTGACCACCTGCAAAACCTCATCGATGCGGTGCGGGCTTATTTCTTTTATTTTGGCAATGATTTTTAAATTTTGCGTCGCCGAAAGGTAGGGGTAGAATGATGGTGACTCCAGGATGGCACCTATCTTTTTTCGTGTGCTATAATCTGCTGGCTTTCCGAACCAACGGAAGTCGCCGCCCGATTTGTTGATCACATCCAACACAATGCCCAATGTGGTCGTCTTTCCACTCCCATTTGGACCCAATAAGCCGAAGATTGTGCCTGGTCGTATTTCTAATGAGAGCGAATTTAGCGCCTGAAATTTGCCGTAATTCTTTTCTAAATTTATGATTGAAAGAACGTTTTCCATCTTATTTTTTGTCTGCCTGAAGCAGCAATTTGAAACCCGTCATGTCAAAATCACCCTGTACCAATTTCATCAGTGCACCCAGGTCGGTGTAGCCATCCATATAGGCAACCATGTAGTTGTTATCCGATTCGAAAAAACCAAACATTTCGGCAGGCACGCCATCATCTTCTTTTAAAAAAATGGAGATGCTACTGCCTGCCTGATTCAGTTCTAGAAGGTTTTCATACAGCCCCTCTTCCACTTCTTTCCTCACCTTACGAACCGATTTGGCAGAATAGGTAGAATCGGTTTTATCGATATTCACCAGAACCAGCAGGTCTACCTGGCTAATAAACTGAAAATAATCGGGGTTTTTATTGAAGTTAAGCATCCGCAAGGTGCTCGGATAAAAGAAATACATCTTGCTTGCCTTATAGTTATTGCGCAGGTCCTTGATGATCTGCTGCTGCCCCATCGACTCTTGGGGCAGCAGCAGATATATGGAGAGCAATAAGGCGAGGGCTAATTTTGGCATATATTGCTATTCCTTTTTCTTGCCATTGCCACCCACCTTATTCAAGTGCTCCAGCCCAGAGATTTTCATATTTTCGGATAGCTTCGAGATTTGCTTTAAATCGATATCACCATGAAGACTCAACATATAAAATTTGTTGCTGCCTCCTACAAGCATTAGTAACTCACTGATCTTCCCGCCGGTTTCCTGCACCATAAATTGCATATCGGTAGTGCCGTCTACAACACTCATCAACTCTTCAAACTTTGTGCCTTTGATGCTGGACATGGCCTCAGAAAAATACTTCTTCCCGTTGGGTATGCTGTCGGCAGAAAGTATGCGGATACTTTTTAGTTTGCTCAATGCCTTCATCATTTCCTTTTCGTTGGGATCGTTGGGTTCGAAATGCGTAAACATGCTGAACATTTTGCTGGAAATAGTGACTTTGGTAAACAATTCATTTCCGGCGTATTTTTTAAAGAAATTGGTCATCGGGTCGTTCTGCGCAAATATATTGGCAGAAAATATGACCATTATTACAAGCATTAATATTGATTTTCTCATGGTTTTAAAAATTTATATGATAAACTGGTGTGTTTCTTTTTCTTATCAACCTCATGGGTTTACTCATGCTAAAGCTTAGGTTGTTTGATTTTCTCCTCAGCCTCATGAAAGGAGGCTATCTTTTGGGTTTCTTCCAGACCTGCATTCATCAGGGTCGAAATCATCAGCATCGCCTGCTTTGCCTCTTCATAGGCTTTCTCTGGCTCTTCAATGCTATCGTTATAAACTTCCGCTTGTATCGGCTTCTGCACCGCAAGATGATAAACAAACAGGCCTGAAAGCATCAACAAAAATACGACAGCTGCAATCCTGGAGATGGTTCGAAAAGAAAAGCGATCAGGTACTTTTAGATCTGCAGGCACGATAACGTCATTCAATGCCATCTTTTCAAAAACGTCGGCTTCAAGCGCCTCGGCTCTTTTTATTGCAAAATACCGAAATATCGCAGCCTCCTGTGGGTACTTCTCCTGCACCTCCGAATGCTCAAATTGGTCGATTAAATACGCCTCTTCTTCCAGACTGGTCTCTCCCAGATGGTACATTTCAAGAAGGCTTTCTATCGCTTTGTAGTCCATAAGCATTAAGGTTTATTACGTTTTCCCGCAGGGTCTTCCTTGCCCTGAATAAATTGATTTTTACCTGATTTAGATCGATATGCAAAATGTCGCCTATCTCCTGGTAACTTAGCCCTTCTACATCACGCAGATGGAGGATTTCCTGTTGTTTCAGTGGCAACCGCGCGATCATTAAGTCAATAAGCTGTGTTAAATTCCCATGTTCTACAGTTTCGTAAGGCGTAAATGCGTTGCACTTGATCATGAGCGTATCCGGCAAAGGATCGGATCTATAACCCAGGGCCTTGATCCTGTCCAGGCAGAGGTTTCTTGTCATCCGCATCGCCAACGACTCAAAGTTTAAATAGCGGTTCAAATCCCCCCTGATTAGCCATAGTTTTAGCGTTATATCCTGCACTACATCCTTTGCCTCTTCTTCGTCTCTAACAAATTTAGAAGCATAGCGATAGAGCTTGTTTTTAATGCTTAAGACCTTTTCAGTAAACTCCTTTGGTTGCATGGTATGGGGAAGACGATCGAAACGATCAAAAGTTACAAAATCTATTTCACCGGCGGCCGTGTTTTCTTCAAATGCGTAAAAAGGGCTATAAGGGGTAAAAATCGTGGATAGATAACGACCCAGCATATATAATCAAGCTTTTACTCCATCATTTCTCGTTAGAATATCCTCAAAGCTAAAGGGTCTCTTTGCCAGTACCTTTGACTCCTTTCGTTTTCTTCAACACAAAAACAAGCCAAAAAAGTGGGTTGAATCCGGTGCAAATCTTTTTGAATGGCTTGTGCAGTGAACTTTTGGAAGGAAGCATGAGGCGCCTCTTTATCATTCAGTTTGCATTTTCCATATAAGATGTACGTGATTGGGCATGATTACAAACCCATAAACCCTCACCTTCCCTCTTTATTACAAATTTAAAAGACTGTCAACAATGACTTCTTGGAATTTGTCTGGCTTTAAGATGTGCCTCCATCGGTAAATGGTCGAAGTCCAAAAATAAACCTCTCCGATTTCCATTTTAGAGTTCCTGAGCAAAGAAAAAATCTCCATACCATGGTTTTAAAACAAAAATAAAAATTTGGACTTTGAGGACATAGGCCAAGGGTGGGACGGGATAGCATCAACTACCGGATTTCGGTCAGACGGTTTAGCTTGAATAGTATAAAAGCCTTGTCTCACTTGGAATGGTTTGATAAACGACCGTCAGACCGCTTTTTTGGCAGCAAGGATGATCTGCCGTAGGCTCCAGGAAGTAAGAAACTTGATCGAACTACTACAATGCTATTGACAGAAGGCCACCCAAGCGTTTGACGGCAGAAAAGCCGTACTGACGGGAATCCTCACCTTCCCTCAAAACCCGCTGGGCTTGGGGTGCCGGTTTTTGATAGTCGAACTCAGGTTGAAAGTAAAAGGGCCCTCTTCTGTTTTAAAAAGAGGCGCTTTTGAAAAGAATATTAAGCTAACGGAGGATGCCCGGGAGGTAGAAGGTCGGGTGCTCTAAAAGCATCATGGTTTAAAAGCCTGCTATTTGAAGCAGGTTTGACCGACGTAAACCCTATTTAATAGCATAAATCTCCACGATATTAGCGGCAATATTATCGTGTACTTCTTTGGGAATATGGGTTTTTATTTCAGCAATCAGCTTCTGGATGATATCTTCCTTGGCAAATTTTCTTGAGAATACCATGCTCACCTCCCTTACGGGGTGCCCATTGCCAATAAAGCGTAATCTCTTCCGCTGAGCCTCGTTTAGGTCAGTTGCGGCCAATTGGGGAACTAATGTAATACCGCCTTCACGGTCTACCATTTTCATAATGGTTTGTAAGTTTCCACTTTCATATTTAAAATAGAGATCTTTGTAATTAATCTGATTAAGGTTGCACAGGTTGAAGGTTTGATTTCTAAAACAATTTCCTTCCTCCAGTAACCACAGCTTTTCCTCCAAAACTTCATCAATTTCGATCAACTGCTTATTTTTCTGTTTTGATAGCTCCTCATCCAGGTAGAAATAAAATTCTTCGTAAAACATAGGTTGTTCTGTAATGGCCGCGTCATGTGTTGGGGTAACCATTATGCCGGCATCCAGTTGGTCAGACTTGATCCTACTGATGATTTCTTCGGTTTTCAGGTCCTGGATTGTAACCTTTAACCCAGGGTATTTCCTTACAAAATGTCCGATAAACAAGGGCAAAAGGTAAGGCGATAAAGTAGGAATAATGCCTACATGTAATTCGCCCTTCACCATCCCCTTGGACTGGTAGACAATTTCACGGATCTGTTGCACTTCATTGAGGGCTAAACGCGCTTGTTCGATGATCTTTTTCCCCACATCGGTTGGCAAAAGTGGCTGCTTTGATCTGTCGAAGATCAAAACATTCAGTTGCTCTTCCAGCTTTTTAAGCTGCATACTCAATGTAGGCTGCGTCACATGGCAATGCTCCGCCGCAACTACAAAACTTCTGTGAGCGTCTAGCGCAAGCAGGTATTCAAGTTGAATTAAGCTGATAGTCAATATTTTATTTTTGACAAATATATATAGAATTTCTTTATTTGATTGTTAATTCGATAAGGATACATTATAAAATCGAAAGTTTACATGCTACATGATAGTGGCAAAATGGCTAACTTTATAAACATTTTAAATCCAAAGTGCTTTCTATCTCCAATGTTGTAAGCTTAACTAATAAACATGTCCGAACAAGATGCGATAATGGAAGCCATAGTATGCACTAGCCCCGGAGGTCCTGAGGTATTAAAGCTGTCCACCACAGCGAAGCCAAAGCCGGCGCCGGGCCAACTGTTGGTACAGGTAGCGGCTACAGCACTGAATCGTGCCGACCTGCTTCAGCGAGAGGGAAAGTATCCGGCTCCTACGGGAGCAAGTGAAATTTTAGGTTTGGAGATCGCCGGAACAATTGTAGGAATGGGTGTCGATTGCCAAAGGTTTGCTTTGGGTGAGGAAGTTTTTGGACTAATACCTGGGGGTGGCTATGCAGCTTTCGCTGTGATTGATGAGGAAATGGCCGTTGCGAAACCTGCACATCTATCCTTCGAGCAGGCAGCAGCTATTCCAGAAGTATATTTAACAGCTTTTCAGGCGCTAAAGTGGATAGGAGAATTACGGGCAGGGCAAACTGTTTTGATTCATGCTGGTGCTAGTGGCGTTGGGACTGCTGCCATACAAATAGCGAAAATTTGTGGCGCCACGGTTATCGTTACAGCCTCAAAAGAAAAGCATGCCTTGTGCATGCAACTAGGCGCAGACAATGCCATCGACTATAAGGCAGGACCTTTTGAGCATGAGGTGATGATGATTACACAATCCCTCGGCGTAGATATTGTGCTTGATTTCATCGGCGGCCCTTACTGGCATCAAAATATCGCATGCCTTAAACTTGACGGCACTTTGGTTTTACTGGCAAGTATGGGAGGCGGTAAGGTAAACGATTTCGACCTAAGGAGTATTCTGGTGAAGAGACTTAAGGTGCACGGGTCCACGCTAAGGTCGCGCGCGCTGGCCTATCAGACTAAGCTGACCGAAGAATTCAGCGCCTTTGGCATGGAGCTTTTTGAGCATGGAAGGCTCCAGCCGGTCGTAGACAAAATATTTAACTGGAAGCACGCTGCTGAAGCCCACACTTATATGGAAGCCAATAAAAATGCTGGCAAAATTATATTAAAGATCCAATAGCCTGAAAGTACCTGGCTGCATCTGGTATTTTTCATTTTCAGGTACTGATTCATGAACACCCCTTCTAATTATTACACCAGCTCCCATACCTTGCTGTTGCCAGTATTATGATAAAAATTTCACGATCGTTAAATTGTTATCATAATCTTAGATATGATGGCTAGACTACGTTTCATAATATTTTTACTTATTACATCCACCCCGTTATTTTCCCAAGAAAATAAACCGGCATTTGAATTGGTATACCTGAGCAAAAAGGTAAACAGTCCTTATCATGAGTCCGCACCGATTGTGTCTCCGGATGGCAATACCTTATACTTTTTTATAGCAAACCATCCGCAAAACAACAAGGGCAAAGATAATACCCAGGATATCTGGTTCAGCGAAAAAGATTCCCTTGGAGAGTGGCAGAAAGCACAACATCTCCCGGCTCCCCTCAATAAACATAAGTTTAACCAGGTGATGAGTGTTTCTCCTGATGGCAATACGCTGCTGATACGAGGAGGAGAAGGTAAGGACCCCGATGGTTTATCATTCACCCACAAGAGCAACGGTGGCTGGAGCGCCCCACAGAAATTAAAGATTCAGAATTATGATAAAATGAAAAGAGGCATTTTTTCAGGAGGGTGCATGTCCTCTGACGGAAAGGTTTTGCTCCTGTATTTCAGTGAAACCAAGGAAGCGAAATACAGTGATATATACGTTAGCTTTGAATCGGCACCAAGGCAATATTCGGAACCAAAACCCTTAAAATCTAACATCAATACTAAATTTGATGAATTTGGTCCTTTTTTGTCGGCAGACGATAAAACCATGTACTTTGCCAGCAACAGACCAGGAGGAAAGGGGAAAATGGATATCTATTTTACCGAACGTACAGACGACACGTGGATGAACTGGACCAATCCCGAAAATATGGGCTCGCCAGTGAACACGACAGGCTTTGATGCCTACTATTCCGTCGATGCTTCAGGAATGAATTCTTTCACAACCCGGGCATTTATGACAGCCGATGGGGGCAGCCTTGATGTACTGGGTCTGCGACCCGTTCGTGAGAAGAAACCTAAAATATATTTATCGGGCAGGGTACTGAATGAGAAAACAGAAGCGCCTATTGGTGCAGATATCCAGTTTAATGGTGACGACGGCGTGGTGTCAATCAAGTCAGAAATTTTTGATGGGGAATACAGAATCGGCCCTTTGGAACCAGGTATGCAATTGGTAACCTCAATAGCCGAAGGATATCTAAATCTTACCGACAGCGTAGATATTGTTAATATAAAAGAGGATATTGAAATTCGCAAAGATTTGTTGATGACGCCTATAGAAGTCGGCACTACTGTAAGGCTAAACAAGATTTTCTTTGACTACGATAAAACCACCTTGCGCGACGAGTCTTTTCCTGAGTTGGATAAAGTAGTCGACCTGTTGAAAAGGAACCCTAAAATACAGATCGAAATACGCGGCCACACCGATAGCGATGGCTCGGACGACTATAATTTTAAGCTTTCCGATGGAAGAGCCGGTGCGGTGCGGGCGTATCTGCTAGAAAACTGGATTACCTCAGACCGTGTATTGTCGAAAGGATTTGGAGAAAGCATGCCGGAAGTAGAAAATGACACAGATGAAGGAAAGCAAATCAACAGAAGGGTTGAATTTACCGTTTTAAAAGCAGAATAATATCGTTATTCCTCCTTCAGGGGTTCTTGTGGAGGAATAACTTTTTTATGCGTTCTTTTTCCCTTCAATAGTGGCGGGGTGACGCTGCCGAGTACGGATGCTACCAGCTTTACCAAAAAAGAAAATACGTATATCCACCTGATTTGCAAACCTACCAGGAGGAAAAAAATGATTTCTACAATGGAACCGACGAGTACAATTCTAAAGCCATTATAGAATGTCCTTGAAATACTTCGTTTGGCTATCCATAAACTGGTACCTGCAAAAGCTATGAACCCCGCAGCCAAAATAAAGAACATACCATAGTCAATCATATACTTATCGTTGAACACAAGCCCTGACTCCGGATTAAGAATTCTCCCATAAACATAGACGTGTATCAATAAGAATGAGATAGGAAGTAGTTCTGTAACTATACCATAGGGTATAATGTATTTCCAGGTAATTTTTTTTCCTTCTAATGAGGTATCCATGAAGAGAAGTGTTAAGCTAAAAAAACGATAAAAAGAAGTAAAATATCTATTAATAAAAAGTGAATAATGCAACAATTGTTTAGAGAAGCCAGAAAAACTTTATTAGGCTCAACGGCTAAAAAATGAAAATTACTTAGCGTATTTGCTCATCGCGCAGTATTGCTTATTGGTATTCAAAATTACCCTTTTCACTGGCAATGGTGACTATACTTTTCGATGCTTTTTCTACCCGACCTATAATTTTAGCTTCGATACTGAACGAACGTGAGACATCAATGATAGCCTGTGCATTTTTTTCCGGGACATAAAATTCAAGTCGATGCCCCATGTTAAAGACTTTATACATTTCCTTCCACGACGTTCCGCTTTGTTGCTGGATAAGATTAAAAAGTGGAGGCGTGTCAAAAAGATTATCCTTGATGATGTGCAATTGATCTATAAAATGTAAGACTTTGGTTTGGGCACCGCCACTACAATGTACCATGCCATGTATCTGACCACGAAGCTCAGCAAATATTTTTTTGGCTACTGGGGCATAGGTCCTTGTCGGGGAAAGCACCATTTTCCCAATATCATCAACTATTCCTGGCAGTCGATCGGTAAGTTTTGACTTGCCAGCATATACAAGCTCGTCCGGGATACTGTGGTCATAACTCTCGGGGTATTTACCGGCAAGATATTTACCGAATACATCGTGCCTTGCCGAGGTAAGGCCGTTACTACCCATACCGTAGTTATAGGCATTCTCATAGCTCGCCTGGCCATAGGATGCCAGGCCAACAATTACATCACCAGCTTCAATACGGCTATTGTCAATTACCTGCTCGCGCAACATCCGTGCGGTAACGGTACTATCTACGATTATCGTTCTTACCAAATCACCCACATCGGCCGTTTCACCACCCGTACTCATGATGCCTATACCATTATCCCGAAGCATCTGTAGTATTTCTTCGGTACCATTGATGATGGTAGCGATAACCTCCCCTGGGATGAGGTTTTTATTCCTTCCAATGGTGGATGATAAGAGGATATGATCTGTGGCACCTACACAAATCAAATCATCAATGTTCATGATAATGGCGTCCTGTGCAATCCCTTTCCACACGGATAAATCCCCGGTCTCTTTCCAATAGATATATGCCAGCGAAGATTTTGTACCCGCACCGTCTGCATGCATAATGTTACAGTACCGATCATCCTGCCCTAAGAAGTCGGGCACAATTTTACAAAAAGCTTGAGGAAAAATGCCCTTATCTATATGCTTAATGGCTTGATGTACATCTTCTTTGGAGGCGGAGACGCCACGCTGCATGTATCGGTCGGACATAATATGTTAGCTTAATTGATGGATAGCAGCAATAAAGAGGCATCGCTGGCCTGGGCAAAAATAGGAAAAGCCTCCCTTTAAAGGAGGCTTTTCTATTAATTAAATTTTAATTAATTTCCGATTTCTTCCATCTTTTGCGTCTCAGGATTGTATTCATATACTTTGAATTCTGTCCTTCTGTTTTGCTGGTGCTGCTCTTCGGTACAGGTCACATCGTTCACGCATTCATTTACAAGCTGTGTCTCGCCATATCCCCGGGCACGAATTCTATTCTTTTCTATGCCTTCAGACACCATATAATTCACTGCAGCCTCGGCTCTTCGCTGTGACAGCTCAATATTGTAGTTATCATCTGCGCGCGAATCTGTATGCGAGCCCAGCTCTATCTTTATCTGTGGGTTATCCTTAAGGATGCCAACGAGTTTATCCAACTCTGCTGCCGCATCGGCGCGTATATCTGCCTTGTTCAGGTCATAGTAGATATTTTCAAGCACGATCGTCTTGTTCAGCACGATTTTGTCCAGGTTCAGCTTCGTTTCGAAGGTAATGTTGGTTACCGGCTTGGTCAGGTCTTCCTGTGGTATAGATTTTCCTACTGTTGTAAAATCATTTCTGGTTGTAAAATAGCCCTTTTGCTCGCCCAGTAGCTCATAATTCATTTCGCCTTCTACCCTGAACTGGAACTTCCCGTCCAGGTCGCTGCCGGTTTCCTGGATCACATTGCCCTCGGTGTCCATCAAGGTTACCTTTACGTTCGCTAGTTTCTCCTCTACACCTTCATCATTGGTAGTTACCGTAACGCCTGTAAGCAAATAGTTTACGATTTTTAGATCTGGGTCATTATTTACAAAGGCATAGATATCATCGTCACCCATCCCCGTATCTCTGTTTGAGGAAAAGAACCCCTGCATGGGCGAAAAATACGATATGCCAAAGTCGTCAGCACTGGAGTTGACGGGCGTTCCCAGATTTTCGATAAGTATTTTACCCTCTTTTCTGGAAGCCACAAAAATATCCAAAAGACCCAGCCCGGGATGGCCATTAGAAGAAAAATATAATTTACCATCGGCAGAGACATAAGGAAACAGCTCATCACCAGCGGTATTGATTTCGTTTCCCATGTTTTTGACATTTACCCAACGACCATTGGCATCGAGGTTTGCCGAGTACAGATCGATCCCGCCGAACCCACCCTCCCGATTGGAAGCAAAGTATAACGTTCTCCCGTCGGCACTAAAAGCCGGTGTAGAATCCCAGGCGTTAGGGTCGTTGATGGTCATCATGGCAGGCTCCGACCATTTTTTATTCCTGTACCGTGAGATATAAAGATTTACTTCCTTTGTACCTTTTTTCCGACCACTATTGCCTCGGGCAAACACCATCGTTGTACCGTCTCTGGTAAAAGTAAGCGAGCCTTCATTGACATTATCGGTATTGATATCGTCGCCAAGTGGCTGTGCTGCGCTAAAATCGATGTTGGATGCGCGGACCGGTTCATTAATAGGAGCCTTGAAAATACTGGTAAAGGGGGTACCCGTGGTTTTATAAATCTTTCCACCGCCTCTTGAGGAGGTAAAATAAAATTCGTTATTGTTTACAATAGGGGCATATTCGGCCTCTTTTGAGTTTACTGTTTCCAGGTTCCGTACGTCAAAGAAGTTCTTTTTAGAAAATATTTCTCCTAGTATTTTAAGGTTCTTTAGCTCAGTTTCTGCCCTGCTGATATATTCCAGATTCTCGGCACTTTGAAGGTATTTCTTCAGTTGATTTTCTGACTCCTGGTATTGCTCATTGGCTTTCAAGGCAAACCCATAGTAGAAAGTGGCACTTTCATCTTTTAAACCAGCGTCTAAGGCCGCCTGGTAGTAGGGAGCTGCTTTAAACAACCGGTTCGACAAGCGGTAAGATTCCGCAATCATAAAGTTTGCCTGCGCAGGACTTTTCCCGCTTTTCAGTGCCTTTTTATAATGATCAATCGCAACATCATATTCTCCCACGGCAAATCTTTTATTTCCTTTCTTAAAAGAGTTGCAGGAAGAAACGATAAGCAGCATAAGTATTAAACTTATTATTTTTGCTCTATTCATTCAGGTAGTAGGGTTAATAGCTAAAAGAAATTCATTAGGTCAATTTTCCGGTTTAGAATGATTTCCCATCAGAAAAGCATTATTCACAGAAATTCAAGGCTGCTGAAGGAAAATTTAAGATTCTAAATTACATTAAAAAACGTAAAAACAAGAATACTTAGTATGTAAGGTATTAGCCTAAAAATATTTTTTTAACCACGAGTCTTTAGCTGGGATCAGCCATTGGCTTTGCAGCTCAGTTTTATTTCCGATGAGATTGTTAAATACCCTGGTATTTTCCTGAATATGTCCTTCAGCTACTTTTTCTTTTATCTTCTGAAGCGGCATCAATACGATCTGATCATTTACAAAAAAAGCTACCTGTGACCGATCGAAAAAATTAAGGCCAAAGGCAGGTTCCAGCGATTTGATAAAACGTACAGCGCTATCGATTGAGCAACCGCTGGCCAGGCCCGCTTCCTCATTGACCGCCATAACCAGGAACTGATGATGATACACCGCCACCGAGCTACTCAGTTTGCTCCCATGAGCAGTCCATTCTGAAATAAATGCCTCAGACCTTTTCAGAATATCTGCCTGTTCTGCAGCGGTAAAAGCACGGTTAGATTGGTAAATCCAGATGCGGGCTGTATCAGCAATTTGTTCGAACGGTAAATACATGGTTCAGGTGTAATTTGGCATATTCCTGCAAGAGTTTCCTGCTGGTACTATAAACCCTCTGCTTTAGCAATAAGTTCGGCAAGATCAAGCACCCTCACATCCTCTTCCTTGTTTTTGTTTTTTACGCCATCGGAGAGCATGACCATACAAAACGGGCATGCTGCGGCGATGATATTGGCGCCTGTAGCCAAGGCCTCTTCAGCCCTTTCGATATTCACTTCTTTCTTACCGGGTTCAGCATCTTTCCACATCTGCGCACCACCTGCACCACAGCATAGGCCTTTGGTACGGCATCGCTTCATTTCTACCAACTCAGCATCCAGCGCTTCGAGCACTTCGCGCGGCGCTTCGTAAATATTGTTAGCTCTGCCCAGGTAGCATGAATCATGATACGTGATTTTTTTACCTTTAAACGCTCCGCCACCCTGCAGTTTTACTTTCCCCTCATTGATAAGTTGCTGCAAAAAAGTGGCATGATGGATCACTTCATAGTTGCCGCCCAATTCCGGGTATTCGTTTTTAATGGTGTTGAAGCAATGCGGGCAGGCGGTCACAATTTTTTTGATATTATACCCATTGAGCACCTGTATATTGGAGACAGCCTGCATTTGGAATAAAAACTCATTCCCTGCCCTGCGTGCCGGATCCCCGGTGCAAGATTCCTCAGTGCCCAAAACTGCAAAATCGATATTTACCTTATTTAATATTTTTACAAATGCGCGGGTTACGTTCTTGTATCTTTCATCAAATGAGCCAGCACAACCCACCCAAAATAGGATTTCAGGACTTTCACCTATGGCTGCCTTTTCGGCCATTGTAGGTACACTAAATTTTATTTCACTCATTTTTTTAGGGTAATGGTTTAGGTACTGATTAAATCAAGACTTGAATTTATTTTTCCTCCTTTAAGCTATCAGCCCAGTTGAACCTGTCAGAAGGAGAGAATTTCCATGGGGCAAAGCTGGTTTCTATGTTAGAAAACATAGCATTCCATGATGCTGGCGAGCTGGATTCTTCCATGGCCATATATCGGCGCACCTGAAGGATGATAGACAGCGGATCGATATTTACAGGGCAGGCTTCCACACAGGCATTACAGGTGGTACATGCATTGATCTCTTCTTTTAAGATATAATCACCGAGCAACGTTTTTCCATCGTTTAAACCTTCGCCACCAGCATCCAGACTTCTGCCAACTTCCTCCAGCCTGTCACGGGTATCCATCATAATTTTCCTGGGCGAAAGCAATTTACCAGTCATATTTGCCGGGCATTGATCGGTACACCTGCCACATTCGGTACATGAATACGCATCCATCAGGTTTTTCCAATGCAAGTCATTTACATCTTTGGCGCCAAATCGGCCGATTTCAGCAGGAGGTTCCTCATTTGCTTCAGGCTGTGATACACCTAGCATCATATTCACCTCCTTGGTAACTTCAGGCATATTATTCATCCTCCCTTTGCGCTCCAGATTAGCATAGTAGGTATTTGGAAAAGCGAGGAAGATATGAAGATGCTTCGAATAAGTGATATAGATAGCAAATCCTAGTATTCCCAGGATATGAAACCACCAGGCAATACGCTCAATGGCGATTAGCGTAGAAACGTTCAACCCTTCAAAGATCGGCATGAGCAAGGCACTAAAAAAAATCCTCCCGGTCTGTGGATAGGTATCTACCCGGGTCTGCAACACCTGATCTGTGGCATTCATGGTAAGAATAGCCACCATCAGCACAATTTCGATGATCAGGATCAGGTTAGCATCCAGTGTAGGCCATTGCGTAAGCTCGCGTGCTGTGAATCTTTTTACGTTGATTACATTACGCCGAATTAAAAATATGATACAGGAAACTATCACAGCAACCGCAAAAAATTCGAAGATATTCATCGGAATAAAGTAGTACTCCTGGATGAAGGGTGCGAAAATACGGTGGGTGCCAAACAGACCATCAATAACGAACTCCAGCACCTCGAGGTTAATAACCAAAAAACCAACATACAGGAATAGGTGCAAAAACGCTGGGATGAACCGTTTAAACATCTTCTTTTGGCCAAATGCTACGAGGCCCATCATCTTCCATCTTTCCGCTGGCCGGTCATTTCTGTCAATGTCCCTTCCTAAAGCAATGTTTCTTTTGATAAAGCTAATACGCTTATACATGAAATAGGAGACGATTCCTAAGACGATGATAAATGCTATTTGTGAGATATAGTCCATTTTGCTATAATGTTATGAATTCAATACTGTCCTAAATTTAGACAATACCCTCTAATATCCTGCTTTAATAGTGGATATTTAATCAATTTCAAATAGAAAACCCCTGGTAATTTGCTTTTTTGATATTGATGCCGGGTTTCAAAACGATCATACAAGCCAATTTCTTTCCTAGGTCTGTGACACACAGACCTTACCTTATCCAGACCTTTCCTTTCCTAGGTCTTTGACAAACAGACCTTTACCTTATCAAGACCTTTCCAAGTAATGACTCAAAAAGCCGAAATTATCAATACCAGCTTCATAAAATGCTGCCGAAGACCAATAATATTCTTCAGAAGTTTGGGCAAGGCTCCACCTTTCAGCTAATGGATTGCTATCTAGGTTATTCAATGTGAATTTATGAAGATGAGATAATTATTTTGTTTTTATTTCATGATTTATTAACAAGGTCTGAATGTAAAGAAAGTCTGTGAGACCTTGGAGTCGAAATAATTAGGAGAGGATGTTTGAATGATTGTGACAAAATTTAAACAAACCAAAAAATATTAAGGTTACATGTTTTAATTCCTCGATTTTAATTTTTAAAAGCCCCGTTGTTATGGTCTATTTATCAAAACAATTTTTTCTAGTATCAATATTTTTGTTTCAAGCTATTTATGTCGCTGCACAGGTTAAAAAAGAGGCATTCTTTGCTAAAATGGAGGGGCATGTATTTAAGCCCGCGCTTATAAAAGCTACAGATGAAAATATTGCCAAATTGAAACTTCCCGAGGGCTTTTCAATAACTCCTTTCGCTAGAGATCTTAAACAGCCCAGAATTATCAAAATTTCGGACAAAGGAACGGTCTATGTTACACGACGTGGCGATCATGATTTGATTATGCTAAAAGATACAAATGGAGATGGCAAAGCTGATGAACAGAAACAGATCTGGAAGAAAGAGCAACTGCATGGAATTGATATTGACGGCAGTAGGATGTACCTGATTACTGTAAATGAAGTGTACGTTGCTGATATTAAAAGTGATGGTTCAATTACGGAGCCCAAGGTGATACTAAAAGATTTTCCCGGAGGGGGGCAGCATGCTAATCGTACGTTAGCAGTTGGGCCGGATGGAAAGTTATACATTTCAGTAGGAAGCACCTGTAATGCTTGTGATGAAACAAATGATGAAAATGCTACCATGGTGGTAGCTAATACCGACGGCACCGGAAGGAAGATTTTTGCCTCTGGTTTGCGGAATACTGTTGGCTTTGACTGGCATCCCGAAACCGGAGAGTTTTACGGAATGGACCACGGAATAGACTGGTTGGGCGATGAGACACAAAAAGAAGAATTGAATAAAATTGAAGAAGGTAAAAAATACGGATGGCCTTATGTATTTGCCGACGGCAAATACAACCCTCAGGATGAACCCAATGATATGACTTATGAAGAATATGCAAAATCCTCTGAAGAACCGGTTTTGTTGTATGATGCGCATTCTGCACCCATGGAAATGCTGTTCTATAAGGGCAATATGTTCCCGGAGCGCTATAAAAATGATGTTTTTTTAGCACTACATGGTTCATGGAACAGAAAAGAACCCTCCGGTTACAAAGTTGTGAGGCTTACGTTCGAAGATAATAAGCCGGTAAAATTTGAAGATTTCCTGTCTGGTTTTCTGGTAAATGATAACAAAGGCCAGTTTGGAAGGGTAGTGGGACTAGCTGTACACCCCGATGGTTCTTTGTTCATAACAGATGACGCAAATGGTATGATATACCGTGTTACTTACGATAAGTAAAAGGAAATGAAAAGCTTCTCTTTTGTTTCTTTCTCGACTATTTTTTCTTGTTTATTGCTTGTGTCCAACTAAATCTGTAATCGGTAAATAACACTACACAGATTTCGGTAAAAAAGAATACAAAGAAAATGGCAACTATAATGCAATACTGATTAGCTTTAACGAGCACTAAAGCAACGAGCTTCTTTTTTCTTTATA
>LXQK01000199.1:0-15086 GCA_001683905.1 Marivirga sp. ANT-B6 | reverse complement strand
GCCCACTCATCACCACTTCCTTTAAAAGGCCTTGCATTGCAAGGCCTTTTTTTATGCTCCCATGATTAAAAAAAATGACACTGTTCGATTTTTTCACTTTTTAAAAATAGCATATTTTTTTAAAAAGTATGTAAGCATAACAAATTTTCGGTGCGAAATTAAGTATGCTGAATAAGACCTCGCAAAATCAATAGGGGAATCGACAAGGCATAAAAAAACCCTATAGACACTGCAAGAGAAGCCCATAAGGTACTAAATGTTTCAGCTTTTATTTTAGATATTTCAACCGAATTACTTCTTTTTCGCTTAAAAACCGCCATTTGCCTCTGGGTAAATCCTTTTTATCCAAACCAGCGTACATGACGCGGTCCAATTTTACCACCTCATAACCCAGTTGTTCAAAGATCCTTCGCACAATTCTGTTCTTTCCAATATGGATCTGAAGCCCCAGGCTTGTCCGATCTGGTGTAACAATGGCTATCTCATCTACAGTAGCCACCCCATCTTCAAGTTCGACGCCTGCTTGTATTTTCAGGAAATCTTCGTCCGTTATTGGCTTATCAATATCCACCTGGTATAATTTCTTTACGCCATGTGATGGATGCGCAAGCTTTTCTGCCAATTCGCCATCGTTTGTAAGTAGTAAAAGGCCAGTCGTGTGGCGATCAAGCCTGCCTACCGGATATATCCGCTCGTCACATGCATTGGCTACCAGGTTCATAATGGTTTTCCTGTCTTCGGGATCAGAAGTAGTGGTAATAAAATCTTTTGGTTTGTTCAGGAGCACATATACGGGCTTCTCCCAGTTAAGTAGCTTATTGCCATATTTTACTTCATCAGTGCGTTTCACTTTGTAACCCATTTCAGTAATAGGCTTACCATTTACCCTTATCTCCCCAGCCTGTATCAACAAATCAGCATCACGACGCGAGCAAACGCCAGCGTTTGCAATAAATCTGTTCAGGCGAATATCGATAGATTTTTGAAAGTCACCGGAACCCGATTCGTCTCTACCTGCTTTCTTGCCGTACGACTTCTTTTCGTAATCAGCGTTTTTTTTTCTGCCACCCGGCGCTTTATCCCCTTCATAGGGTGTCCTTGACGAAGGTTTTCCATATTCTTTTCGAGGACCTCGTTCCTGATGATCCGATCTTCCTTTAATAGGTGTTCTTTCAGACCTCTCTTTTCCATCACCAGACTGCTTCTTATCCTGGAAGCTTCTACTTTCATCTTTATTTCTTTCACGTGGTTGATCAAACCTTCCCTTATTACCTCCAGTCTTCCTATCCTGATAGTCGCTACTTTCATCACCCGTACGCTCCCTCTTTCCAGCCGTGTAAGATCGGCCTTTATCATCTTGGGGGGGCTTCCTATCGTCGTACTTCGGCCGCTCACCTCCGCGAGTAGGCCCCTCAGCTGATGGGGTTGGCCTTCCTTCTCTTTCTAAGGCTTTAGCCAGCTTCTGATTCGAATCACTTGCGCTTTCTCCGCTAAATTTACCTGGTTTTGATGCAGAAGGTTTGGCGGCGTTGAATTTTCCTTTCGGCTTCTCCTGCCAGTAATTTTTCTTATCCTGATCATCCTTGCCTTTGTCTTTTGTATTCCCGTACCTCGGCTTCTCAAACCTCAATGGCCCCTTGGTCGCATCGCCATAATTTGGTTTTTTGCTCCTGAACTCGCCGTCTCCTTTGGTGTCTTTTGATTTGAAACTAGGTTTGTAACCGGTAGTAGATTTATCGCCAGTAGATTTCTTGTTCCACGTGTCGGATTTGCTCTTATCTTTGCTCCAGGCAGGGGCGTCCTTCCGTCCAGCCTTTGTCCCAGATCTTTGCTCACTTTTTTTGCCGGAGGAATATTTATCGAATGGCTTTTTACCATGATCAGAAGTTTCTGGCCGGGCGGAGTCTTTACTCCTTTTAGAATTTGTATTTTTTTTCATTATGATATGGCAGTCGTGATACTGTTATAATCAGGGTCTGCTGAATTTAAGGTATTGAATGAATTGTATAAAGAAGCTAACTGCATCGGCCGATCCGAATTAATCTTCCTTCAGTTCTCCGATAGAATTTTCTTCTGAGGCAAAATCTTTAGGTGTCGGTAAATCTTTTAAGCTATTGATTCCGAAATATGTCATAAACTTCTCACTACTACCATACAAAAGTGGACGGCCGATAGTTTCAGCTTTTCCCTTGATTTCTATCAATTCTTTTTCTAGTAGCTTCTGAATGGCGTAGTCGCAGTTTACCCCTCTAATCTGTTCAATTTGAAGCTTTGAAACAGGCTGCTTATACGCAATAATGGATAATGTTTCTAATGCAGATGTAGAAATCCTTTTCCTGGACCGCTGTTTCAACAAGATGCTTATACTCGTCTGGTATGCCGGTTTAGTAAGAAACTGGTATCCTCCTCCTATCTTATAAATTTGAAAACTGAAATGCTCTGCTTCGTATTTTTCCAGCAGCTTATCCAGGGCTCTTTCAATGGCTTCGAATTCCACCTCAGCATCAAACATTTCAACCAGGCAATTTTTTATCTCCTCTGGCTTTACAGGATGGGCAGAGCAAAAAATAAGCGCTTCAATATGATGAAGTAAAAAGTCCAACGATTAACCTTTGTTAAGCTTGGCTTCAATAGAATGCATGGTATGGGGTACCGCCTTTAGCCGCTCTTTAGGGATGAGCTTACCTGTATCCACACATACGCCATAAGTTTTGTTTTTTATCCTGATCAACGCATTCTCTAACTGCGCAATAAACTTTTGCTGTCGGGCCGCTAATTGGCTTAGGTTTTCCTTTTCAGTAGTATCAGCACCATCTTCCAATACTTTAATCGTTCCCGCTGTGTTGTCGGTACCGCTGTCATTCCTCCTGCTCAGGGTTTCTTTAATATAATTAAGCTCATTTTTAGCCTTATCGAGTTTATCACCGATAATAACTTCAAACTCCTTAAGCTCTTCTTCAGAATACCTTTTTTTCTCTTCCTGATCCATATGCTTGCTATTTTCCTACTGTTACTGATCCCTAAACAATGGTCTTCCAACCTCTGGAATCAAATTATACTTTCTTTATAAATTCCGACAAAGTTAACATTAAAATATGAAACCATACAATTAAGTATTACATCAAACGATTATCTTTAGGGATATTATATATTAATCATTCATACGAACCAAAAGTAACTTCAACTTAAAGCTAAAACGATGATAAAGTTCTTCTTTGGTCTTCTTTTCTCATTTGTGATTGCCGGATCTTATGCACAGGAGAAAAGCCAGAAAATAGCATTGGTGGTCCACGGTGGCGCAGGCATGATCAAGAAGGAGAACATGTCTGACAAGCAGGAAAAGGCTTACCAGGATAAAATAAATGAGGCATTAAAAGCAGGCTATCGGGTTTTGGAGCGTGGTGGCAGCAGTATAGATGCTGTAACTGCGGCGATCCTGGTGATGGAAAATTCGCCCTTATTCAATGCAGGAAAAGGCGCCGTATTTACCTATGCCGAAACCAATGAAATGGATGCTTCCATTATGGATGGGGAGACCCTTGCGGCTGGTGCAGTGGCGGGCGTTACCAATATAAAAAATCCTATCCTTGCAGCACTGGCAGTAAAAGATCATTCTGCGCATGTAATGATGGCAGGCAAGGGTGCAGAAAAATTTGCTCAGGAGCAAGGCCTGGAGATTGTAGATCCATCTTATTTTAAAGACGAAAACAAACTCAATCAATTGCGGAGAATCAAGGAGAAAGAAAAGACTGAATTAGATCATTCTGGCCAGCAAGGGTATCGGGAAACGGATCCGGTTTTTCATGATAGAAAGTTTGGAACGGTAGGGGCAGTAGCGGTAGATAGAAAGGGAAACCTGGCGGCAGGTACCTCTACTGGTGGCATGACAAATAAAAAATATGGAAGAGTTGGCGATGCACCGATTATTGGCGCAGGCACCTATGCTGAAAATGCATCATGTGGTGTTTCTGCTACCGGTCATGGTGAAATTTTCATGCGGGCGGTAGTTGCCTATGACATTGCGGCATTGATGAAATATAAGAATTTATCTGTACAGGAGGCTGCTGAAGAAGTAGTGATGAAAAAGCTCGTTCAACTAAAAGGTGAAGGAGGCGTAATAGCCATGGACAAATATGGAAATATTGCCATGCCGTTCAATTCGGCTGGAATGTACCGGGGCTATATCAAGGAGGGAGAACAACCAGTTGTACTGATGTACAAATAGGCGAATTCTAATAATCGTATTTCAGGTTCAGCATTTTGATTCTTTCCTTGATAGAAGCAAGATCAATGCTAATCCTGTACTTCAACCTGATATACCGGCGAATTACTTCAATACGTCGACCCTTGCTCAGATACGTGTCAATTACATTATTGATTACACAATTCATAGAAAACAATTTAATAATACATAACTTTTTAACCGTGGTGACAAAACAAGTAGCCTAAAACAAAGCAGATATAGGTTAAAAAAATTGTTTAAGAAGTCAATGTAAGAAATTTAATATTTCTTTCCTACAGCCACTTTATCTTTTATCGTGAAAACCTTCCCTTTTACGGAGTAAACTTCGATAAATACTAAATAATACCCCATACTTACCAATTTCCCCTTGTCGTCCGTGCCGTTCCATTGCAATTCCCCTTGTGTTCCGAAAAGTATGTTTTGTGCAATATTTTTAATTCTTATACCCCTTAAATTGAAAATCATCACATTACCCATATAACCTGGCTCGGGAAACGAAAATTTGATTCTGGTAAATCCATTCAAAGTTCCGGTTTCACCCGGCACAAAGATCTTCGGCTCCAGATTTACATATTGGGAAAGTCCATTTTCCGGGATCGCCTGAGAGTTCATAACGCCCGGTGTAGCATGGTCTCCCATAGTTGAGGCGGAATGCCAATTATCAGGATCCATACTGTCGGAATCAAAGGATACCCTTTCCAGCGAAACGCCTTTCACCGTTTTAAGAAGCAATGCATGAAACCCTTCATCGTAGGCTGTGGCATCAATCAGCGCGTTTTCAGCATTAGCTATGCCCATAGTACCGGCAGATTGATTAAACGTGGGAAAAGCGGCAATTTTAAAAAAACGCCCTTCCTTTCCCAAAGGATAAGCTGCCTTTAGCTTTTCAGGGTCGGTCGTGAGGGCCAAAAAGTGCCTGGGCGGAAGCACAAAATCCTGGTGAGTAATAGCCCTTTTATTGGTCATTGTATCCTCAACAATATTCCCCAGATGCCAGTTATTTAGGTTGATATATTTTTCTGAGTTATTATAAACCTCCACAAACTTTACCCCTCCTTGCCGTGGGTTGAAAAGCAACTCGTTAATAATGACGTCATCTTTAACAGCGCGCTCCGGCAACGCAATTTTAATGGAAATAGCGGAGCTAACTACATCATTCCCAGCACAATCCAAAACATGGGAGGCTTCTACAGTATACACTTCGTCCCGAAGTAGCGGTTCAGATAGCTCCACGATGATGACGTCTAACTGAAACGAATCACGGCGGATTGCTGTAGCAACCAACCCTTTATCAAAAGAAACTTTGAATTCGCCGACTCTTTCCAGGGCTAATTTCTCGTTAAACAGAAGCTTTATAATAGTTGGATCAAGTGCTATTGCTGATATTAGTTCGGGTCCTACGAGATCAGGATTGCTTCCCTGCACGCTATTTGGTCTTCCAGGTGTACCTCCCAAAGGATCATCAGACGCCGCCCAATTAAGTCTATCACCGCAAAACCTATCAACATCTATCATTTCCAGCGCGTAGCCACCGCCCGATTTAAAGTCATGATTATACCAGCTTTTATCATAATCTACTGAAAAGATAATCTCATCTAAATTATTTAAAAGGTTTATTTTATCGCCTTCATTGTTTAACACCGGCCAGCTTTTTAATCCGACGGTCTTGATTTCTACTGAAAATAATTTTTCATCTTTAGCGGCACATACGACTACATATTCATCAGGTAAAAGAGTGACTGCTGGGAAAAGCCCGGTCTTTGTGCCATCACTTATCTTACACCCGTCCAACGCAATAGAATGACCCGATCTATTGAGAAGTTCTATATATTCTACCTCAGGCAAACCCAGGCCTGGAAATGGATTGGCCATGATCTCCGTAATGATTACTTCATTGTACTGCGGGTGCCTGGCCTCTCTTGCATAGGAGAAAGCAAAAAAGGCATTTGCTGCAACCAAACCCCCTTCTAATGCCCTTACACCCGTAACTTTCAAAACATAATCACCTGGATCGAAAGGCTGACTAAAAGTAAGGATTGTAACCGAGGGATTATCTGCTTTTCTTTCGGCCGACAAGGGACTACCTATTCCGGGATTTACATCATAGTGTTCAGGAGCTTCAGCTGATTCGTTTTCAATGTGCTGATTAAATTCAACCAGCAATTGATTAGCTGACAATATTTGGACAGCATCGATCAACAATTCCTGGCTAGCTTCATAAACAGAGACGTCGTCGATCAATAGCAAAGCCGCCGTGCCGGAACCAGCACCGTACAGGATGTCGAATTTCAAAACTACATTTTGTTGTCCAGCAGCTTCGAGTGGAAGGCGATATTGGAAACGACTAAACTGTATAGAGGCAACATTTGGAAACGTAGAATCATCACCGATTTGCCAGGAATGTATAAAGGTGCTTCCACCATCTATAGAGGTAGATATCCACAATAGTACCGGCCTGTCGCCTGACCCGTTATTGGTACTCGTCGCATAGAAGGCACACATCGGATTCTCTATTCCCTCAAGGTTTAGCCAAATGCGTACGTCGCCATTGAAGGTACTTATGGGCTGAACCGCCAGCGCATAATCACCTGACACCGATAACCTGTTCGATCTGAAAATTCTACTAGAACTTCTTACCTCATTGCCAGTCCAATTGGGAATAAATTCTATTTCTGATCCAGTGCTGTTATCAAAATCTTCGAAATTCTGGGTGTAAGGGAACGTAGAAATTTGGCCATAGCTAGTGATTAAAAAGATATGAAGTAGTAAAAAAATGAACATTAAGAACTTCATATTCTAATATAAATATTTTTTTCTAAATTCGCATCGATTATACGGGGATTATATCAAGTAAGTCGCCTATGATTGCATGAAGAATAAGCACTTATCGATTTGGTAGGTGATCATCGAAAAATCAATTAAAGATGAAATTAGCCGTAGTGGGAGCCACAGGATTGGTGGGTTCAGAAATATTAAAAGTTTTAGCAGAAAGAAATTTCCAGTTCGATGAACTACTATTGGTGGCATCAGAGCAATCTGTAGGCAAAAAAATTGCCTATCAACAAAAAGAGTATGCGGTGATCGGCATGCAGGAAGCAGTTGATAGGAAACCCGATATTGCGATATTTTCTGCCGGCGGAAACACCTCTCTTGCCTGGGCACCCAAGTTTGAAGAAGCAGGAACAATTGTTATCGACAACTCTTCTGCCTGGAGGATGAGCCCTAAACATAAGCTTATTGTTCCTGAAATTAACGCCAACAAGCTCCGGATTGATGATAGAATAATTGCCAATCCCAATTGCTCAACGATTCAAATGGTGGTAGCCCTTGCTCCATTGCATGCCCGGTATGTCATGAAACGCATTGTCGTTTCTACCTATCAGTCGGTTACCGGCACAGGAAAGGCTGCTGTTGATCAATTGATGCGGGAGCGGGCAGGAGAGGCAGGAGACATGGTATATCCCTATCCTATCGACATGAATGTGTTACCACATATAGATGTGTTCCAGGAAAATGGCTATACGAAAGAAGAGATGAAGATGGTCAATGAGACCAAGAAAATCTTTGGTGACGATAGCATCCAGGTGACGGCAACTGCTGTACGCATACCTGCAATTGGTGGCCACTCCGAATCCGTAAACGTCGAGTTTGAAGAAGAATTTGAGCTCGCTGAGGTGATCAGGCTCCTGCACGGCGCACCGGGTGTTGTGGTGTATGACGATGTGGCCAATTTAAAATACCCCATGCCCATCATGGCGCATCATAAAGATGATGTATTTGTGGGCAGAATAAGACGGGATGAGTCGCAGCCAAAAACGTTGAACTTATGGATTGTAGCCGATAACCTGAGAAAAGGGGCGGCTACCAATGCTGTACAGATTGCTGAATTTCTCGCCGAAAGTAACCTCGTCTATTGATAGAAACCTTGCTATTACCAGCTGTACGGGAATTTATTCATGAGCATATGAATGATGACCCTGCACAGCTGATGCTGCAGGCACACAGATATCACGGGTTACCCATGCGGGAGATTGTACAACAAATTCAAGCCTACAAAAAAGCTAGAGAAAAGCTCCCTGAATGGGCTAACAGTGCTCATATCGTTTATCCCCCGCTGCTTTCCATGGAGCAATGCTCCTCGGAAAGGACCGCCCGATTAAAAGCCACCATTCCTGCTGGTAAAACTTTGCTAGACCTTACAGGTGGCGCTGGCGTTGATACCTATTACTTTAGCAGAAAATTCGAGCAGGTAGATTATGTAGAAAAGGAAAAACATTTACATGCGCTTGCTACCCACAACATGGCCGCCTTAGGGGTCGAAAATGTCCGGACACATCATATGACTGCCGAGGATTTTCTAGAAACTCAACAACGATATTTTGATTGTATATACCTGGATCCGGCGCGAAGAGGAAAGCAGCAGGAGAGGGTGTTCAAATTGGAAGAGACGATGCCCAATGTAGTCAACCTCCTGCCAAAGCTATTCCAAAAATCTTATCAAGTGATGATCAAGGCATCTCCTATGTTGGATATACAACAAGGATTAAGGGCATTGGAGCACGTAAAAATGATCGTTGTCGTATCAATAGACAATGAGTGCAAAGAGGTCCTCTACCTGCTACAGAAAGGGGCCCATGCTGGTAAAGAAAATATTAGTGCTATCAACCTATCAAAAGATGGCAGCCAGCAGGAATTTACTTACGCAATTCAGGATGAAATCGATGCAGAAGTTAGGTTCAGCCTTCCGTTACGCTACATCTATGAGCCCAACGCAGCCATTCTAAAAGCGGGTGCTTTTAAAATGATTGCGGCACATTACGCCTTAAGCAAACTGCATCCCAATTCCCATTTGTATACCTCGTCAACATTTATTGATGCTTTCCCAGGCCGTTCTTTTGAATTAAAAGCAATCGAAAAGCCTCAAAAAAAACTCGGCTTGGCAATTGCTACACGGAAAGCCAATATTACGGTGCGGAACTTTCCGATGACCGTGGCGGAAATCAGGGCGAAAACCGGGCTTAGAGACGGAGGGGATAAGTATCTCTTTGCTACCACCAATAGAGATGATCAGCCAGTTATCTTAATTTGCCATAAATTGACCTGATATATTCCATCTTTACCGTTCCTTAGAAACATTTGGAACTATTTTTGGTCACAATAAAATATTGTTCACTTAAATTATAACACTTATGCGCAAATTTAACCTACTCCTTTTATTTGTACTACTCATAGGGGCAGCCTGCGAAGGCCCTCCGGGATTGCCTGGACCGCAGGGACTGCAGGGACCCCAGGGACAATCCGGCGTGGCTGGTCTCGAAGCCTTCGTGATAGAATATGAAAATATTAATTTTGTTGCACCAGATTATGAAGTATTGCTGGAATACGATGATGTGGAAGCCATTGACGATGACGTTGTACTGGTATATTTTCTTTGGGGCACAGAAGTTGATAACGGGGAGACATTGGAATTATGGAGATTATTGCCACAATCCATCGAGACGAATTTAGGCCGAGTGAATTATAACTTTGAGTGGACCAAAAGATATGCTTATGTCTTTATGGACGCTAATTTTCCGCTGTCGCAGGCAGGTGCTGACCTCACTGATGGTTGGGTTGCCCGAGTGGTGGTCATTCCCGGTAGGAATGTTGATGGGCGCACCAAGCAGGTTGATTACGCAGATTACAACGCAGTAAAAGAAGCATATGGCATACCTGAAATACCGCTACGCAAAGGTACAATTGTCAACCGACCGGGATAAATGTTAGTTGTTAGTTATAAAAAAAGCCTCCTGGTAAGATTTACGAGGAGGCTTTTTCATAGCATGAAAAAGCTTAAAGCTTTCTTTTCACTTCTTTTTCTTCAAATCCTTCAATGGTATCTCCTTCGAGAATATCGTTGAAGTTTTTAATGCTTATACCGCATTCGTAACCTGCCCTTACTTCAGCAACATCTTCCTTGAATCGCTTCAACTGATCCACCGTACCGGAGTGAACCACAATACCATCACGAATAAGCCGTACACGGCTATTACGTTTGATGAATCCGTCAGTAATGTAACAACCCGCGACCGTACCCACTTTTGTGATCTTGAATACTTCTCTCACATCTGCGTTACCGGTAATGGTTTCCACTACTTTAGGCGCCAACATACCTTCCATCGCATCTTTTACATCATTGATGGCGTCATAAATGATAGAGTATAACCTGATTTCTATTTCTTCCTGTTCGGCAATTCTACGCGCTCCATTAGATGGTCTCACCTGGAAACCAACGATAACGGCATCAGAAGCAGAAGCCAGCAAAACATCCGATTCAGAAATCTGTCCTACTGCTTTGTGAATAATATTTACCTGTACTTCCGTTGTGGATAATTTCAACAATGAATCAGAAAGTGCTTCAACAGAACCATCCACATCACCTTTAACAATTACGTTCAATTCCTTGAATGAACCAATGGCCAATCTTCTGCCTATTTCATCTAAAGTAATGTGCTTCTTGGTTCTTATATTCTGCTCACGATTTATCTGCCCACGTTTGGTGGCAATTTCACGCGCTTCTCTTTCAGAATCCATGGCATGGAACTTATCACCTGCCTGTGGTGCGCCGTCTAGCCCGAGCATCAAAACCGGTGTAGATGGGCCAGCCTTAGTAAGCTTCACGCCTCGGTGGTCGAACATAGCTTTTACTTTACCGAAATGTGAGCCTGCAAGTAATACATCGCCCACATTCAAGGTCCCGGCCTGAACAAGTATGGTCGTTACATATCCTCTACCTTTATCCAAAGTAGCTTCTATGACGGTACCAATGGCATTCTTCTCAGCATTGGCCTTCAGTTCGAGCAATTCAGCTTCAAGAAGTACCTTTTCCAAAAGATCATTGATACCATCACCGGTTTTCGCAGATATCTGCTGACACTGATATTTTCCACCCCAGTCTTCCACCAGGATATTTATTTTCGAAAGCTCTTCCTTAATCTTATCAGCATTGGCATTCGGTTTATCTATTTTATTAATGGCAATTACAATAGGTACACCTGCTACTTGCGCATGGTTGATAGCCTCTTTTGTTTGAGGCATCACGTTATCGTCAGCCGCTACTACAATGATTACAACGTCTGTTACTTTAGCACCCCTTGCACGCATGGCTGTAAAAGCTTCGTGACCCGGTGTATCCAGAAAGGTAATTTTCTTGCCAGCTTCTGTTGTTACATCATACGCTCCAATATGCTGCGTGATACCACCAGCCTCACCGGCAGTTACTTTTGTGCTGCGGATATAATCTAGCAACGATGTCTTACCATGATCTACGTGACCCATAATGGTAACGATAGGCGCACGATCAGTTAGATCTTCGGCCGTATCGGTAAATTCTTCTACAATAATCTCATCGTCTGATGAAGCGAAATCGACATCGTAGCCAAATTCATCGGCAATAACTGTAATGGATTCGGCATCCAACCTTTGATTGATGGAAACGAACATACCCAGGCTCATACATGTAGAGATGATTTCGTTCACAGAAACATCAATGAGCGATGCAAGATCATTGGCTGAAATGAATTCGGTAACCTTTAGTGTTTTAGCATCTTCCTGCTCCTGAAGTATTCTTTCTTCATTGGCTTCAGCAATGGCAGACCGTTTTTCACGTCGGTATTTAGATCTGTTTACGCCAGATCCACCTTTTTTACCACCACTTAATTTGGCTAATGTATCTTTGATCTTATCCTGGATTTCTTTATCGGATAGTTCTTCTTTTTCTACTCTGCCTCTGCCTGCTGCTGGTCGTCCTGCGCCACTTTTGTTAAACCTGGCGTTGGAGCTATTGGCACGAGCTGCTGCACCTACCTGATCCGCTGGTTTAGGCTGCCCTGCCACGTGCGGTGTTCTGCCTCCAGTTTCTTTTGCTGCCGCACTACGTGGGGCATTGGGGTCAACTTCACCCTGAGCCAGGCGTTTCCGCGGGCGCTTCTTTTTCTTCTTCTGGTCGTCAGAAGATGCTACTGGCTTTACCTTCTTCTTGGATTTCTCTGCTGGTAATTCTATTTTTCCCAGTACTGTCAATCCCTTTAGAGTATCGGCTCTTGCTTCTATTACTTTGTCTCCTGCTTCTGGAGCCTCTTCAGCCTCCTTTTGCTCGGCAGCTTCACTTACAACAGGCGTATCTTGTACTTTTTCTACTACTTTTTCTTGTTCGGCAACAGGCTTCTTTTCCTCCTCAGGCTTCACCTGAGGCTTTTCTTCAGCTACCGGTGTAGCCTGTTCAATTTTCTTGTCAGCAACAGGTTCTGTTTTTGGTGCTACCGGGGCGGGAGGCGGGGTAGCAGCCACTGGTCCTCTCGACTCTTCTTCCTTTTCTTCGCCCTTAGGTGCTGGCTCATCTGCTTTTGGTTTCTTGGGGTTTAAATCAATTTTTCCAACCACTTTAAATCCTTGTAGCTTAGGGGCAGAAGTAAGTGGTTCATCCACTTTCTCCTCCTTTGTAACGGGCTTAGGCTGCTCTGGTTCAGGGGCTTTAGCTTTTGAATCCTTATCTAATGCGTTATTCTTTATGAAAATTTCCTGCTCTTCATCCTTTTTCGATGGGGTAGCATCGGAATCTCCATCAATAATAAAATTATCATTATGCTTTTTACCAATGGTGAGACCAGAGGCTTCTTCTTTATCTAAAGCAGAAGACTCAAACTCCTTTGCCAACATGTTAAATTGCTCTAACGTGACCTTTGAATTTGGTTTGTTTTCTACCTCATACCCCTTCTTAGCAAGGTGCTCAGCTATAGTGGACGTGCCCACATTAAGCTTCCTGGCCACCTGGCTAAGTCTCATCATTTTATCTTCTACCATGCTCAAATATGCCTTTTTTTTCTGATTTTTAAAAATATTGTTTATTCAAACTCCTGACTTAAAATACGATATACTTCATTAATCGTCTCTTCTTCAAGCTCAGTCCTTCTTACAAGATCTTCTTTGGTTATAGCCAGAACACTTTTGGCAGTATCCAAACCTACACGTCGTAACTCTTCTATTACCCATTTTTCAATCTCATCGCCGAATTCTTCAAGATCTACATCCTCTTCCTCAAAATCTGCAAGCTCTCTGAATACGTCTATTTCCATACCGACCAACCTGCTGGCCAGTTTGATATTTTGCCCTCCCTTACCGATGGCAAGAGAAACCTGATCAGGCTTTAAAAACACCGAAACACGTCCTGCATCCTGATCAATCTTCAATGAACTGATCTTTGCCGGGCTAAGCGCACGGGCAATGTACAGGTCAAGGTTATCTGTAAAGTTAATTACATCTATATTTTCATTTTGTAACTCGCGTACAATACTGTGGATTCTTGATCCCTTCATCCCCACGCAGGCACCAACAGGGTCTATCCTGTCATCATAAGATTCTACTGCTACTTTAGCGCGCTCCCCTGGCTCCCTTACGACTTTCTTCATTGTAATCAGACCATCGTAAACTTCAGGAACTTCGTTTTCAAACAAGCGCTCCAAAAATACCGGAGAGGTCCTTGAAAGAATAATCCTAGGATTACCATTCACCATTTCTACACGATGTACTACAGCTTTCACGGTTTCACCTTTTCTAAACCTGTCCTTAGAAATTTGCTCCGACTTTGGAATGATCAACTCATTACCATCAGAGTCCATTAGTAGAACCTCCCTACTCAGTATCTGATATACTTCGCCAGTGATAATTTCACCAACCAATTCCTTGTATTGATTAAATAAAATGTCTTTTTCCAGATCCTTAATCTTCTGAATAAGCGTTTGACGCGCCGTCATTACTGCCCGGCGTCCGAAATCCAAAAGTTTTACTTCCTCTGCTACTTCTTCACCAATCTCAAAATCGGGCTCGATCTTCCTCGCATCGGAAAGGCTGATCTTATCATGGTCCCAGATATCTTCGGAATCATCGTCAACGATTTCCCTAAACCTCCAAATTTCAAGGTCACCCTTATCAGCGTTTATGATAATATCAAAGTTGTCATCAGTCTCAAATTTCTTCCTGATCATCGTTCTGAAAACATCTTCCAGAATCCTGATCATCGTAGGCCGATCAACATTTTTATTCTTGGCAAATTCAGCAAATGAATCTATTAATATTCCGCTATCCATCTTATTATGTAAATGAAACTAAAACATTTGTTTTTTTAATATCAGAAAAAGGTACAATTATCTCCCTATTATCATCGGAAATGTCCCTGGTTTGATCAAGGTCCTTATTCGGAAGATTTTCAGAAGTGGCATTAGTCCCTTTACTGCTTTTTTTCTTCTTGCCTTTCTTAGGAGTCTCATCCTCTTTAATTATTGTAATCGTCTCTTCCGAAGTAGCAGAAAGCTTTCCAGTGATGATGCTATCATCCTGCAAAACAACTTTTACATTTCTGCCAACATTTTTTTTATATTGTCGTTTCAACTGCAAAGGGTATTCCAGGCCAGGCGAAGACACTTCTAAAGTGTACGCTTGTTCGAGCAAATCCAGCTCATCTAATGCCGCAGCAATAGCTCTACTTAATTTACTGCATACACTTATGCTCACCCCTTCGTCGCCGTCAATGAGTACCAAAATCTTTTTTGCGTTTTTACCCCCGGGTATGATAATATCCACCAGGTAGTAATCCTCGCTTTGTAAGTTATGATGTACTATTTCCTCTATCTTCTGCTTCAGATCCTGCATTTTTGTCAACAAATATAAATATGAAAAGAGGGGACTTTTGTCCCCTCTTAAAGTCCATTATATATCTTGCACAAATTTATAATAATTTAGAATGTAAACCAAATAATTATATTTGGACATTATTTACCGGAGGGCCTGCTTCGTTCTTATAATATAT
>LXQK01000198.1:2214-9529 GCA_001683905.1 Marivirga sp. ANT-B6 | reverse complement strand
GGATTTTGTTACTGATTTTTATGGCAGGTGTCCCAAGTATTGTAGAGGGCATTTACTGGATGCCAGGGTATGTCACCTATACCTATGGCACCTTCTTGTTCCTGTTTTTGCTAGCCGCTCTCTTGAGGCTCTATAGGGAAGAAAGAAAAGTATATAAACGATGGCTTTTTGTGCTATGTTCGCTCTTTATTTTAGCTGTGGTCGGCAGTAACGAAACTATCATGCTCCTTTTGGTTTTACTCTTGATATTTGTCAATGGCTATATATTCTGGCGCACAAAAAAAATCAATCCCTGGTTTGCCGCTTTTCTTGGGATAGCTATTTTGGCATCCGTTGTGGTCATCGTTTCACCGGGCAACGCTTTGCGGATGGGAAACCATCCTAAAGGGGGAAACTTTTTTTATGCTATATTTCATGCTATTTTTGACACGGTCTATCATTCAGTTACCTGGCTATCGTCTGGCGTGCTTTTGATATTCACGATATTTTTTATTCCTATCGCCGCGTCGATACATCGAAAGTTTGCTCAGGACCTAAAGTATCTTTATATTCATCCCTTTATTGGATTGCTACTGTTCGCCATATTGGTATCTACAAGTTTTTTTCCCGCGTATTGGAGTGTAGGTGGACCTCCTCCGCCCCGAACCTTGAACGTAATTTACATCGTTTTTTTGCTGGGGTGGTTCTATAATATATATCTTATTTTAGGCTATCTTTTACGTCCAGCTGCTGCATACGATCTATCTTTGCCTCGCTTCGTCATACCAATCTTATGCATTATGCTGGTTTACAGTTTGGTTGACGAAGGGAATGTGAGAAAGGTATATGCAGATTTATTGAAAGGAAGGGCATCGAGGTATGATCAGGCAATGCTTGCCCGGCAGGAACTGGTCCGCACGAGCAAGGAGCAGACGATAATTTTACCGGCCTTAAAGTCGCCACCAGAGACTATCTTCTTCGATGATATCACCACAGACGGTAATCATTGGAAAAATTATTGCTATTCCAGGTATATAAAGAAAGATTCAGTAGTCATTCAAGAATATTAGAGATGTATTACGATAATAACTTTGCTGTAGTTATACCAATGGCCAATGAAGAGGAAGAATTTCAACCCTTTGTACAGATATTAACAGAAGTACTCAATCGATTAGATTCAGGTGTGGTATATTTTATTGTTGATAATGCGTCTAAAGACAATACGTTGACCTTATGCCAGGCACTGGCCGCCCAGGATAGTCGATTTCGTACCGTCTGGGCTCCTGAGAATAAGAACGTCGTTGATGCCTATATCCGTGGCTATGCCGAAGCGTACAAAAATAGCCATCAGCTGATCATCGAGATGGATGCCGGCTTATCACACGACCCGCGGGCGTTGCCCCTTTTCCTGCGAACTTTAAACGAAGGAAATGAGTGTGCATTTGGCAGCCGATTTATCAAAGGAGGCTCCATCTGGCAGTCTTCTTTTTATCGCACTTTCCTATCGAAATCTGGTACAATTTTATCAAATATGCTATTGGGTACAAAAATGAGGGATATGACCTCAGGTTACCAGGGATTTAGCGCAGAGGTAGTTCGTGAAATATTACGCTATCAACTTTTATCTAAAGCGCACTTTTATCAAACAGAATTGAGATATTTGTTGCGTAAAAGGAAGTATGCTAAAATCCCAATCCACTACCGGGCTCCGTCGCCAAGTGTATCAAAAAAGGCCATCAACAATTCCTTTGAAGTGCTATGGCATTATTTTATACAACGACTAAAAGGTAAATTTACGACCATATAAAACTTAACAATGACTAATACATCGCTTGTAATTACTTCTATATCATCTCCTAATGCTGTTTTAAAAGCTTATGCTAAAGATTGTAAAGAAAATAATGTTGAATTCTATTTGATTGGAGATTCCAAATCACCTAAAGATTTTAGCTTAGACAATTGTCATTATTACAGCCTCGAAACGCAGAAAGGTATTGGCGGAAAACTTGCTTCCATCACACCGGAAAAGCATTACTCGAGAAAGAATTTGGGGTATCTTGAAGCCATCAGGCATGGGGCGAAAGTAATTCTTGAAACTGATGATGATAATTTTGCCCGAAAGGAATTCTGGGCGCCACGCAGCGTGGAAAAGACTGTTGCGGCGGTAGAAAATGCAGGGTGGACCAATCTGTATGGGTATTTTACCAAAGAAAGAATCTGGCCCAGAGGTTTTGCCCTCGAACATCTCCAGGATGCACTACCGGCACGGGAAACGCTGTCACAGAAAACCGTAAGATGCCCGATACAGCAAGGCTTGGCTGATGAAAATCCTGATGTAGATGCACTTTACCGTCTGACGCTTCCCCTGCCGCTGAATTTTGACAAAGCGCCTGCTGTTGCCATTGGGGAAAAGTCGTGGTGCCCCTTCAACAGCCAGAACACTACCTGGTTTCCTGAAGTCTTCCCTCTGTTATATCTCCCCTCCTATTGTAGCTTCAGAATGACCGATATCTGGCGCAGCTTTGTCGCGCAGCGTATTTGTTGGACCAATGGCTGGCATATACTATTCCATGAGTCTACCGTGTGGCAAGAGAGAAATGAGCACAACCTGATGAAAGACTTTGAGGATGAAATTTCGGGCTATATGAACAACAAGAAAATTGCCGAAACCTTACAAGATCTGGAACTAAAAGGTGGTTCGGAGCATATTGGTGAAAATCTAATCTTATGCTATGAAGCATTGATACAGCTAGGACTTATCGGCAAGGATGAAATTACCCTTCTAAAAGCCTGGCTGGACGACCTTGCCGCAATAGGAAAATAAGACCTTTTTCTACTGTGTTAGCAAAGACCGATTCCCGAAGGCTCGGTCTTTTTATTTATCTTCCGATTTATTTTTCCCCACCAGATCAGCGGTGATGGCATTGAGCCTCTTTACTTTCTCCTGGAAATCGCCTTTTAAACTCAACCTTATATTATGCAGCTTTTCGAGCAACTCGTCTACATCGTCAGGAAGATTTTCTATTAATATTTGTTTTAGCCGTTTGGCGAAAGTCGGAGATTTGCCATTGGTAGAGATACCGATTTTAAGATTTCCCTTTTTTACTATTGACCCGAGGTAAAAGTCACATAAGGCAGGTGTATCTGCTACATTGGTGAGGATATTTTTTGCCCTGGCCATCTGCCGGATTGCCGCATTGGTGTTGATATCTTCGGTGGCTAATACCAATAGGTTCACGCCGTCCAAATCTTCGGGGACGAAAGCGCGATGAACCAGTCTTATAGAAGGAAAAGCCTTACTCAAGGCAAAAATTTCCTCTTTGATAGTCTTGCTCACCAGCGTGATTCTTGCAGAAGCATTGCTGTTGATCATGGCCTCAAGTTTTTCTAATCCAACATTTCCGCCACCTACAATTAAAACGGGAAATTGATCGATCTTTAGAAATACCGGAAACAGCAAATTGCCCTCTAAATTATCCAAATGTTCTATCATAACTGTATTTGCTGGTATTGTGGCTGGCTGATTACATTTCTTACTGCTTCGTAAAAGTCGGGGTTTGTAGCCACCACATCACCAATGATAATGATGGCTGGTGCTTCAATTTGCGCCAGAGCAGGTGCCCGACTTATTGATTCTGCAGTTCCAAAGATGATCCTGCTATCCGGTAAAGAACCCTTGGAAATAATAGCAAGCGGCGTTGCTGCTTTGCCATAGTATGTGTAAATGTCCGTAATTTCCTGCAACTTTTTTAAACCCATAAATATTACAGCGGTGGCCGTAGATTGTGCCGCCAGCGCAATGTCGCCCGACAAGCAGCCATTTCTGGTCGTTGCCGTAATTACCCAGAAGCTTTCATTAATTCCCCTTCTCGTCAGTGGGATGCCATAATAGCCAGGTAAGCCAATGCTGGATATGCCCAATATGGCTTCCGTATCAATGCCGTAAGATACAGCATATTCAAGTTCTTCCTGCCCGCGTGCAAATATAAACGGGTCGCCCCCTTTCAGGCGCACCACATGTAAGCCTTGCGAAGCATGGTGAACAATCAAAGCATTGATTTCATCCTGTTGATAACTATGTTTTCCAGCCCTTTTGCCCACATTGATTTTCTTCGCCGACCTTTTGATGTAATCCAGCAGCTCAGGGTGTACGAGCGCATCATACAAAACTACATCTGCATCAGCTAACGCCTTTACACCTTTTACAGAGATTAATTCCGGATCACCCGGCCCCGCGCCTACCAATGTCAATTTTCCACTCATGACGTTAATTTTACAAGCCTGGAAGCTGTACCTAGCATCCCGGGCCTTTGAGAACATGATCGAACCCACTCAAGGGTTAGTAATCAAGCTTTGTAATAATTTTGTACCACCAATCGGTCTTCGCCGCCTACGACCTGCTCTTGCCTTTTTTGCTTGATGTAGGCAAGAAATTGTCCCGCTGCCTGCACGTAGGTTTGTGTAAAAGTAGCTGATGGCTCATTTTTGTTTATCTGAAGTACCATATCGGAAAAGCTGATGTCGCTTTTCCACTCCCCCGTGAGGTGATAGTGGTCATTAAAATCCTGGATGATGCCCTGATGTGTATTGCAGTGAATATCTTTGCCTAGAAGCATGGCCTTCGCTCCAATTACAAAGGCGCTGTAGGCGTGATATACGGCGTCAGAAAAGCGTGTCTTCTCCAGTGCTTTTACCGCGTAATAGTGCCTTTCTTCAGCATCTACCAATATCGTACCTACTACATCGTAGCTTACACCGGCACATTCTCCGGTACCAATCTCAGGAATAAAAGCACTATCATGACCCCAATCGATATATTCTGTGTCCTGCAGATTTTCCAGGTTGGCAAGGGGTTTTAATAAAGTATAGAAATACATTTTTCCTAACCGGTAGTAGTAGTCGTTAAAGTATTCTCCTTCTGTACTGTGCGCCTCATAGCCATGCAATAGAAAACGAACGGCATCCGGTATACGCTTGGTTGGTAGTTTAATCACTTTCTCGGCGATATACCCTTTGCCAAAGGAATTGACCCCTCCTCCCAAAACCACCTGCAAGGCAGGGACCACCAGTACGCCGTGTTTGATAGAACTGCCGTGGAACCCGATTTCTGCCGCCATATGTTGGCCACAGGAGTTCATACAGCCGCTGATCTTGATGTTGATGTTCGAATTTAGGATTAACTCGGTAAATTCTTCGTTGACCAGCTTTTCCAACTCCTGGGCTACCCCTGTACTGTTGGTTACGCCCAGGTTGCAGGTGTCGGTACCCGGGCAGGCGGTAATGTCTGCAAGAGTACCAAAGCCAGGCTCGGCTAGTTCAAGGTGATTGAGTCGGTAATATAAATATGGCAGCGTCTCTTTGCGGATATATTTCAACAGTAGACCCTGGTTGATGGTAACGCGGATATCATCTGCCGCAACACCTTCTCCTATGATTTTTGCCAACTCTCTAGCCTTTTCAGCAGATATATTGCCTAATTGTAGCTTGATATAAACGGCATAAAACCCTTCCTGTTTTTGGGCGAAAACATTAGTCTGTACCCATTGCTTGTACTTAGCTTCGTCAAGAATTTCGACATCCTGCACGGGCTCTGGCGCTGGAATGGCCGGCTGAGCCACCATTTCCCTGTCGATCACATAAAGTTGATGTTGTAAACCGGCATATTCGACATCAATCAGCTCTCTAAATTTTGCGACAGAAAGCCCTTTCTTTCCATCCAGCATATATTTCATACGCGCCTTCATGCGCTTTTCTCTCTCGCCATACCTGTCAAAAACCCGCAGTGCCGCTTCAATAAAGGGAATAAGCTGCTCTTCAGGGAGAAAAGTATGCGCCACTTCCGCAATGTAAGGCTGTGCACCTAATCCACCACCTACGACGGTTTTAAAACCACGCACTTCCTTTCCGTGTTCTGTTTTGACCACAGGAATAAAACCAAAGTCATGAAAGTAAGTATATGCTGAATCCTTTTCACTGGAAGAAAAAGCCATCTTTATCTTTCTTCCCATATCCTGGCAAACAGGATTTCTAAGGAAATATTGGAATACAGCTTCCGCATACGGCGCAACATCAAAAGGCTCTTCAGGATCTATCCCGGCCAATGGTGAAGCCGTTATATTTCTGACGGTATTACCACAGGCTTCGCGGGTGGTAATTCCTACAGCCTCCAGCTTCGCCCACATCTCCGGCGTATCCTCCAGATGCACATAGTGCAGCTGCACATTTTGTCGGGTAGTGGTATGGAGGTTGCCGTTGGTATATTCTTCCGAAACTTCTGCTATTTTTGTCAGCTGCCGGGCGGTGAGTTTTCCATACGGAATTTTAATGCGAAACATCTGAACACCTAGCTGTCTTTGCCCATAGACACCACGGGTTAAACGAAAAGCCTTGAACCTTTCTTCGGGTATAGCGCCGGTTTTAAAGCCGGTAATTTTGTTTTGAAGCTCCACTACATCTTCTCTTGCAAGATCAGATATATTTTCAGGTATTTCTAAGGTAGGTATTTTCATCAGACTGCTTTAATTTGGTTCTACAACATGTGAAGCTTCTTTTGATTTCCTCACAAAATGGTATTCTTTCAATTTATTAATATCGACTTAAGTCAGGCTTCTGCATGAAGCCAATCTTTTTTATTCAAAAGTTCTTCTTCCTCTTCCTGATAATCAGGGTCGGGCAGACAACAATCTACAGGGCATACCGCAGCACATTGCGGTTCCTCATGAAAACCCTTACATTCCGTGCACTTTCCTGATACGATGTAGTAAAACTCTTCTGAAAAAGGTACTTGTAATTCTGCGCCTGAAACATTCGAGCCATCTTCAAGCCCAACTTCCGCCAACTGAGTACCCCCACCCCACGACCATTCGCTGCCACCTTCATAGATGGCGGTGTTGGGACATTCCGGTTCACACGCGCCGCAATTGATACATTCATCGGTAATGAATAAAGCCATGTTCTTGATTAATTTTGTCTTGGATTTGAAAATTGCTATAGTAAGGATGGGTAGCTTACCATGAACAGCAACAATTGTAGCCAGGGTGGTCACATAGCATATGGCAAGTCTTCTGGGGAATTTCCTCTATTAGTAATGGAGCATGTGCCATGCTCTGATTCAAAAATGCTGTCTTCATTTCAAGTGTTGTTTATATTTCCCTCTTCCGGGCAGGATTTTGCATCTTACTCTTCAGCAGATTGCCAGAGGGTCAGGGAGCCTGTACTCTTACCTCTTCTTTATAAACCAACTACTACTCTACCTAATCGGTAGACTATACGTAATTTGTAGGGTTAAAGTAAGTACAAAGAAATGACATCCACAAATATTTTTGTATTAATTTTA
>LXQK01000198.1:0-2072 GCA_001683905.1 Marivirga sp. ANT-B6 | reverse complement strand
TTGTGGCGCCGGTCTAACGAATCTATCGCACTTGATTTACCAGTCGACGGCTTCTTTTCCGTGGTTCAGGAGATATTGGTTGGCTTTGCTAAAGTGTCGATTACCAAGAAAGCCTTTGTGGGCAGCAAAGGGAGACGGATGTGCTGAGGCTAGTATCAGGTGTTTGGTTTCATCTATTAAAACACTTTTCTTTTGTGCGTAGGCACCCCAAAGCATAAATACGAGATGTTCTCGTTGCTCGGATACTTTTTGAATCACAGCGTCGGTAAAATGCTCCCACCCTTTTTTCTGGTGCGACCCTGGCTGGTGGGCCTCTACGGTGAGTGTGGCATTTAATAACAAACAGCCTTGCCTGGCCCACCGCTCCAGACTACCGTGGGCAGGCACTGGTTTGCCGAGGTCATCCTGAATCTCTTTAAAAATATTTTTCAGCGAGGGTGGAAAAGCCGTGCCTTCTCTGACAGAAAAGCAGAGTCCATGGGCCTGCTGCGCACCGTGGTACGGGTCTTGCCCTATGATGACGACTTTAACCTGGTCGAAGTGACAGAAATTAAAAGCATTGAAAATTTCATTTCCCGCAGGATACACCGTGCTTTCAGCGTAAGCGTCTTTTACAAATGACACTAATGTGCCGAAATAGGGTTTTTCAAATTCCGCGCTTAGCTGCTTTTTCCAGTTTTCCTCAATCTTTACGTGCATCAGAAGGTAGTTGTGGCCCGAGACAATGACTTTTGTATTTAATAAAATTTCTTGCGTAAACTAGCTAAAATTTGAAATAAAATGTGTTTTATTAACGATCTTATTGCTGTATAATTGAAAACATCTACGTATCTTAAGGGTTTATAAGCTGATTACTGATCAATAATGCTATGGTTACAGAAGTTACGCACGGTATAAAAATAAGTGTTGAAACAGAATTTCAACCTGAATATTCAGATCCAACACAGTCTCATTTTGTATTTACTTACCGCATATCGATAGAAAATAATAGTGAATTTACGATTCAGTTATTAAGGCGGCATTGGTATATCCACGATGCAAGTAGTAAACTGACTGAAGTAGAAGGGATGGGTGTCGTTGGGCAACAGCCTACACTGGAACCTGGTCAGATTCATCAGTATGTTTCGGGCTGCAACTTAAAAAGCGGTATTGGGAAGATGTACGGAACCTACCAAATGCAAAGGATCATTGATGAGAAGATGTTCGATGTCATCATTCCCGCGTTTACCATGATTGTGCCCTATCGATTAAATTAAATCCGCACAATTGCCGTTTTTCCATCCCATTTTAGAGTATGTGGATTATAGGTTAAAAGCTGTCAATGCACATGCCTTACATCCATCCTTTGTGTATGACCTTTATACAAAAGTCATCAAACCTAAGAAAGTTGCGGGCGTTAACGAGCATCATCTTCTTGAAGCCAGAAAAGCATTGCGTCACCATACCGGAGAAATTAGCATCAAAGACTATGGGGCTGGTTCTAAAGTAAGTAAGGATAGAAAAAGAAGCGTTAAGGACATTGCCGCAAGCGCAACAAGTTCTGTTCATTTCTCTGGTCTCCTACGGCGTATTTCAGCCCATTTTAAGCCAAAGCATATCGTTGAATTAGGGACGTCATTCGGACTGAACACAATGTATTTATCATCTTCAAAAATAGCTGACGTAACAACCTTCGAGGGCTGCCCTGATACTTGTAAGTTGGCTAAACAACATTTCGAACGATATGGCTATCAGCATATCCGATTGGTAGAGGGTAATATCAACACCACGTTCCCTACATATATCGAAGATTGTAAGCCATTAGACCTTGTTTATATTGACGCAAACCATCAATACGAGCCTACCATAAGATATTTTCATTTGTGCCTTTTGAAGTCTCACGAAAATACTATCCTTATATTTGATGATATTCACTGGTCGGCAGGTATGAAGAAAGCTTGGGAAGAAATTATTGCGCATCCTTCGGTAACTTTGTCATTAGATTTATATGATGCAGGAATTGTTTTTTTTAAAAGTGGACTTTCTAAGCAACATTTTATTTTGAAATTTTAAGCTTAACTCGATTCGTAAAT
>LXQK01000197.1:20701-31071 GCA_001683905.1 Marivirga sp. ANT-B6 | reverse complement strand
GTATTTGTTAAATCAAACCCGTACTAACATTCGAATGCGGTCTATAACATTGAAATCAAGATTTATAAGGTCGCTGCGCCTCAGATCTGAAGAATATGCCAAGGAGAGGATAGAGCGATGATTATATTGCGCTGGCTTATTTATGGAATTATATAATACCATTAGGAACAAATTAATTGTATTATATCTTATATAGATAAGTTGATTAAAAAATTTAAGAATTATGCAGGAAAAGTTCTCATGTAAAATATATAGCTATACCCTAAGTCCGCTGGTACTCATTTGTTTGCTTTTATTTGGCAATCATACGAAAGCTAATGCAGGAATCAAATTCCAAACCAGACCAGATCGTTCTATTGGTGAACAAGGTAATGGGGCATCGGAACAAAAGGGAGGAGCTTTTGGAAAAGTTGAAACCCTCTTAAAAGAAACTTTAGATAGCGGTGTCTTTTCATCGTACGTTCCTGATAATTTCGGGGAAGGAGACCTGGAGGAGGTAATTAAAAATTTTTATAATGAAAATGATTACCAGGCGGTTTGGGTATCGCATCAGGGAAAGACAACGGCGGCCGACGAGCTTCTATTGTTTTTACAACATGTCGATGAGGAAGGATTAAAGCCGGAGCATTATCAGGTAAACAAAATACAACGATTATATCAGCAATTAGGCCAATCCGATGCATATGAGCAGCCCGAGGCTGCGGTAAACTTAGAATTATTGGTGACAAGCGCCTATATTGTTTTGGCGTCTGATCTTCACAGTGGCCGGTTAAATCCTGCTAAATTCGATGAAAGCTGGAAGAGTCGCCCTGGCCACCTTGATTTCTATCAAACCATAATGGATGCTTTTAAGGCAAGGGAAATCAAAAACTCGCTGGAGAATTTACGGCCAAAAATCCCGCAGTATGAAAAGTTGAAAGAAGTATTAACACATTATAAAAGTTTAGCCAAAAATCAACAGCTCCCTAAGATTCAGGTGGACTCTATCATTCAAAAGGGAGATAGTGGCCAGATCGTCCGTTTGGTGAGAGAAAGACTGGAAATCTTTGGAGATCTTAAAGTAGCACATCGTACAGAAAAATCCCGTGCACAGTTTGACGATGTAATGGAGTTGGCTGTCAAAACGTTTCAAAAACGCCATGGTATAACAGCTGATGGTGTGTTAGGGCCTGATACATACGGTAAACTCAACATTTCGCTGGAAGACCGGGTCAACCAGATCGTACTTAATCTGGAAAGATTGCGTTGGATGCCACGCGATTTGGGAGAAGAATATATCCTGGTAAATGTTCCTGAGTTTAAACTTCGGATCTATAATCGTCAGGAGATTGTAGACGAAATGAGGGTTATCGTGGGCAAAGAATATAACGCTACACCAATATTTAGCGAAACGTTAGAATATATAGCTTTTAGTCCTACGTGGACTGTTCCGATAAGTATCCTAAGGGATGACTTTTATGACAAGTTGGTTAAAGATCCTTCTTACCTGAACAAAAACCATTTTGAAATTTACGCTGACTGGAATGAAAATAGCGTCCCCATTTCCGCAGAGACCATTCAATGGCGTAAGCTCGATAGAAATACCATTAATTATAAATTGGTTCAAAAACCTGGACCGTGGAACGCTCTGGGTAGGGTAAAATTTATGATGCCTAATAAAATGGCTATCTATTTGCATGATACCCCTACAACACACCTCTTTAATGCCACCGATAGAAGCTATAGTCATGGGTGTATCCGGGTAGAAAGGCCCATAGATCTGGCCGTTTATTTGCTAAAGGATGGTGCCGCGTGGAATCATACCCGGGTAAGCGAGTACCTAGACCTGGACGAGCCAAAAAACGTGGTCTTACCTAAAAAAGTGCCTGTGCATATTGTTTACAAAACCGCCTGGGTAGATGATGGGAGTGGCGATGTTTATTTCCTTTCTGATGTTTATAACCATGATAAGATGCAATTGGCTTCTCTGGAAAAGGCCATGTAAAACGGGTTAAAACCATCAAGTTGAATGTCTATTGGTCTAATAAAGCGTTTACTATGGGCTGGTGTATCGGATCGTAAATGATTTCACCTTTGAGAAGAAATTTATTAATGTCCATCATAACTTCATATATAGGTGTGTGAATATGTTTTGGAATATGATAAATCCGGGGATCTTTTTTTTGAAAAGGCGTTTTTATCTTTGCATCGAAAAAATAGGGAAGCAGAATTTTCGAGCAACTCATGGCGATACGGTGAATTTCATGCTGCTGGAAATAGTCTTGTAGCCTTCCGTTTATATTTTCAAAGAATTCGGCTGTTTCGCCCAGCCGCACCCTTGATCCTGCGCGTGACTTACCTTTTGTCTTCAGATATTTGATCTGGCTGGTGCCTTGCTTTTTTCTCACCATATAAGAGCGGAAAACTTTATGATCCAGATTCTTACCATGCTCAAAATACCCCAAAGCACAATTTCCGGATTGAATCAGTAAGACAATATAATTTACGCCTTCCCGGACTGGTGATAGTTGCTGATCTAGAGCCGCTGTATTTATAGGTAGACGAATCGCTATGATTTCATTTGCCAGATCATCCAATATAACAATTTTGTGTTTTTCATAGTCATAAGCGTAGCCGTGAGAACCAGAAGCAATTTTCGCCAAAAGTTTTAAGGTGCTGCCTGGGGCAAAGAAATGATTCATTTGGAGAATTGAGTTGAGAGGGTGGCTTTACAAACCGGCGCAGTCGTCTATGGCTCGTTTAATAATTGTGCAGGCTTCCCTGATTTCATCAAAGCTAATGGTAAGGGGAGGGGCGATGCGCATAGAATTGTCGCAAAATAAGAACCAGTCAGTAACAACGCCCAAAGCTATTGCCCTGTCGATGACAGGCTTTAGCACTTCGAAGGAATCAAATTCTACAGCCATCATCAGGCCGAAGTGCCGGATTGTCTTAATTTTCGGATGTATCAGATTTTCTTTGAAAATAGTGGCTTTGGCTTCAACACTCGTCAGCACACCATTCCTGATGATATTTAACGTTGCCAGCGAAGCCGCCGCACTTACCGGATGACCGCCAAATGTAGTAATATGCCCCAAAATGGGATTGTTCCGGAAGACGCGCATCATTTCTTTGCTGGAAATAAAGGCTCCTATGGGCATACCACCACCCATACCTTTTGCACAAACCAGTATATCCGGTTGAATCTGGTAATGCTCAAAGGCCCAGAATTTCCCTGTACGGCCAAATCCTGCCTGTATCTCATCGAGGATAAGTAAACATCCCGTTTCATCACATTTTTTACGTAGGGCTTGAAAATAGTGGTGGTCTGCCACTCTTATTCCTGCCTCGCCTTGCACTGTTTCTATGATAATGGCAGCGGTTTTATGGGTGATCAGTTCAAGGTCAGTTATATTATTAAAAGCAATATGGCGGATCCCTGGCAATAATGGTCTGTAGCCACGCTTAAACTGTTCGCTGCCGCCAACAGATAATGCCCCATGTGAAGAACCGTGATAGGCGTTATGGCAGGAAATAATTTCTGATCTGCCAGTATACCTTTTCGCTAATTTTAGAGCACCTTCAACGGCTTCGCTACCGGAGTTTACAAGATATACATTATCCAAAGGGGCAGGTAACGTTGCTGTCAGGGCGGTGGCAAGATCTACCTGTGGCGACTGCACAAATTCTCCATACACCATTACATGAAGGTACTTATCGAGTTGCTGCTGTATTGCTTCCAATACTTTTGGGTGTCTGTGACCAACATTACTTACGCCTATACCTGAGATCAGGTCAAGGTAGCGTTCACCCTGCGTGCCATACATATATACACCTTCTGCACGTTCAATTTCAACCATCAACGGAAAATCCGTCGTTTGGGCGAGGTGGTCTAGAAATAGTTGACGTTGAGAAAGCATATTTTGATTGTCAAATGAAGGTCAATGGTGGTGTAATTGATGCGATGCCGCCGTTTTCACCGCACTAACTAACCCGACTTATTTTTTGCGCCCGATGGCTTTTTCTGCAGCCTCTACGATGTTCTTAGCACTAAGGCCATATTTTTCCATCAGCTCATGAGGAATACCACTTTCACCGAATGAATCATTGACAGCGACCATTTCCATGGGCATAGGATTAAACCGTGCCAACAGTTGGGCAATGTTATCTCCCAGTCCACCATTCATCTGGTGCTCTTCAGCAGAAACAACACAGCCAGTTTTTTGAGCAGAATCTAATATAGCTTTTGCATCGAGGGGTTTAATGGTATGAATGTTAATCACTTCGGCTTTAATACCTTTATCCGCTAGCATAGCTTCCGCAAGAATGGCTTCCCAAACCAGATGGCCTGTAGCGAATATACTTACATCGTGGCCGTCGATAAGTTTAAGTGCCTTTCCAATTTCAAATTTTTGATCGGCAGGTGTAAATATTGGCATTGAAGGCCGGCCAAAACGCAAATAAACCGGGCCTATGTGTGCAGCGATGGCTATAGTTGCCGCTTTGGTTTGGTTGTAGTCGCACGGATTAATGACAGTCATATGAGGAAGCATTTTCATCATACCCAGGTCTTCAAGGATCTGGTGGGTTGCACCATCTTCCCCAAGGGTTAGGCCTGCATGCGACGCACATATCTTCACATTTTTTCCTGAATAGGCAATAGATTGCCTGATCTGGTCGTAAACCCTGCCGGTAGAAAAGTTAGCAAATGTGCCGGTAAAAGGAATTTTACCTCCTATGGTCATGCCTGCTGCCATTCCCATCATATTGGCCTCGGCTATACCTACCTGAAAAAACCTTTCAGGATACGCTTTTTGAAAATCGGTCATCTTTAATGACCCGGTAAGATCTGCGCATAATGCTACTACGTTTTCATTCGTTCTTCCCAATTCCAACAAACCAGCGCCAAATCCTGAGCGGGTATCTTTTTTTTCGGTATATGTATATTTTGTCATTTACTAAATAATTTAAGGTTTAGGGTTGATCCTGTTTTTATGGTAAATTTTTTTATTTCTGTATACTTACTGCCTGCCGCGTTTTTTGCCCGAAAAACTACTTTATAGCTCCCCGGTTGGAGGGCCATGCTCTCCCTAATTTTCTCGCCAATGTTTAGAATCCACTCCTGCTGGCCATTGTCATCTATTACGTAAAGGCTGCCAAACCCTGCAATACCCGAAGTGAGGTTCAGTATACCGGGTCCAGGTATCTGTATATTGGTAGCGGCGCTTTGATTGATGGCAATATCTTTCAAATGGACACGGGGTAAAGTTAAGATTTCAAGGTCATACTTCCCTACCAGATAAGTGACTTTATCTGGTACTTGTTGTATATGAATAATCTTACTGCTGCCACTTTTTTTCACCAAAGCCCTAACACCGGCCATATATTCCGAATGGCCGTTTTGTTTTAATTCCAGAAAGCCTTGTGGGGTCTGCACATTGATGACATTATGTTCCCCACCTTCAAGGTCGATATTTCTCACGATAACCGGTGGTATGGTATTTACCAGGACATCATAAGAGATAACTGCATCTATGGTTACCGAATCTGGCCGGCCTTTTCCATCCCGGTAATGTACGAAATCATACGCCGGTTGCCCTGTCACATTATTAATAAAGGTAACATTCACATTGGTTTCTTTGGGCTTAAAATTTATATCCAGCAGTTCTACGCTTGCTGTTGTTTTTTCAAGCGTTTGCCGTAAGGATTTATTGAGTGCTTTTTGAAAGTCGTTGACATCTTTGGCATCAAAATAAGATCCCAGGCAACTGAATTGTGAAATAAATTCTTTATCGATGCCGATACCTATGACAAAAGGCTTGAGAAATATCTGTTTCCGTTGCAAAGCAATAGACACAGCACATGGATCTCCACCGCAAGATTCTATACCGTCAGTAATGATGATCACGATGTTTCTTACGTTGCTTTCTATAGGAAAATCATTTGCCGCTTGTTCCAGGGAGTAAGCGATTGGCGTATTTCCTTGTGGCGTTATGGTTCTGATTTTTTGCTTTACGGTCTCATGATTCCCGGTTTTAAAAGGCACCTCCAGCTTACTGTCTTTGCAGTTTTGTAATCGGCTTTGGTATAAGTGCCCATATACACGAAGGCCTATTTCTACATTCGGATTTACCTTCAGGGAATCGACAAGCCGTACCAAAAGCCTTTTGGCTATGTTCATCCTGATATCTGATTCCCACTTTGCCAGCATACTGCCCGAACCATCTACCAGAAGTAATATTCGTGTTTTTTTAGGCAATTCCTGCTGGTTTCGCTGGGCAAAAGAAAGCAGTGTAGTGGCCAGTATGACCACTATCACCATAGATATCTTATGCCAGAAATGCCGCAAATCTAATAATCTCCCAAGGTTTCATCTAGCTGAGACAAGGCATTTTCCAGCTGCTTATCGTCAGGTGCTACGCCATGCCATTTATGTGAACCTGTCATAAAATCTACACCATACCCCATATCAGTAGTCATAATGTTTAGGACCGGCTTTCCCTTTCCTGTCAATGATTTGGCATGCGCTATTTTTTTAACAATCTCATCCATATCATTGCCATGGCTTTCGATCACATGCCATCCAAAGGCCGACCACTTCGCTCCCAGATCTTTCAGGGACAAAATCTCATTCACCTGGCCATCAATCTGCTGTCCGTTGTAGTCTATGGTAGCAATTACATTGTCAACCTTATTATGGGCAGCATACATAGCGGCTTCCCATACCTGTCCTTCCTGTAGCTCGCCATCTCCCATGAGTACAAAGACCAGGCTCTTGTCGTCATTCATCTTTTTTACCTGTGCAGCACCCAGGGCTACGGATAAGCCCTGACCCAGAGAGCCGGAGGCGATTCGAATACCGGGCAGGTTTTCTTCTGTTGCCGGGTGGCCCTGTAGCCTCGAATTAATTTTTCTGAATGTGGCCAGTTCTTTAACATCGAAATATCCACTGCGCGCTAAAACACTATACCAGACCGGTGAAATATGGCCATTGGAAAGAAAAAACAGGTCTTCCCCGACGCCGTTGATATTGAAAGAGCGATCATGGTTGAGGTGATAAAAGTACAAAGCCACCAGAAAGTCTGTGCATCCGAGAGAGCCGCCGGGGTGGCCTGATTGGCAGCCATGCACCATACGCAATATATCTCTTCTAACCTGTGTTGCTGTTTTTTGTAATTCCTGTATGTTGGGAAGTTCTGTCATTGCTATGTCCGCGTTTATTTTAAAATCTGTGCTGTATGTTCCTTGGTATTTACTTTTTCTATGATATCTGTGATCACACCTTTTTCATCAATAATAATGGTAGTGCGAGCTGTACCCATGTATTTTTTGCCATACATGGATTTTTCTACCCATACGCCATATTTTTCGTGAACACTTTTATCGGTATCAGCAATAAGGACAAAGGGTAAATCAAATTTTTCTACAAATTTCTGGTGAGAAGTAGCTGAGTCGGAACTCACACCGATCACCATATAGCCTTGCCTCATAAGCTCCTGATAATTGTCGCGTAGATTGCAGGCCTGGGCTGTGCAACCTGGGGTATTGTCTTTCGGATAGAAATAGAGTACAATTTTTTTGTTCTGCTGATCGGAAAGGCTAAAAATATTACCACTTTGATCGGTTGCACTAAAATCTGGCGCTTTTGAGCCTACGGTGAGTTTCATCATTTTTAATTGAATAGGTTAAACAATAGTATTTAAAGCTTAGAGGTATAAACAGTTTCGTTACCTGCCATATCAGTTACTGATAATCTCAGATCGCCGGAAAAGGGGATAGATCTGTCCAGTTTTTCGGCCCAGATTAAGTTCCTTTTATGATCGTAGTTCATCAATATCCATTGTCCATTCAAAGTGGCCGTAAAGTTATTCAGTCCCGAACGCTCATCCTTGATATAAAACCTCAACTCCTCTTTCGTGACCTTTACAGGTCGTATGGTAGGGGGGAGGGAATCCCTTGCCAAGGTAAATTTACCAAAATTCCTGGTCTTAAAAACTATTTTTTTATGATGCCAAGTTCCCCCTTGCAGCGCTAACCCTCCATTTTTATCAATGGCGTAGACTGCAACCTGCTGTTGGTTAGGATATTCCAGTATAGGTTTTAGGGTGATTTCTGCATTCATACGAAAGGGAATAGTATGATCACCTACTTCAAATACTTCCAATTTTTTGGCCATGTCATGCTTGTAATTTACCTGCAAATAGGCTGTATCAAAAAGTGCCCTTTTTGGAATATTAATGTCTACCGCAGGATGGAAAAAGTTCGTTTCCTTGTTCGATGGTGCCATAGTCTCAAAATTGAAAGCTATGTTTTCATTGCAGACATCTACAGAATCGGGTAAAGCTGCCCGTAAGTCCCAAAGGTAGACGGCCTTATTCTTCACCTGGTAAACAGGGGATAGCTCGACCGCATGTTGGGTTGTATAAAGTTTGGCCAGGTTTGTTTGATTCGTTACCTGGGCAAAGAACACCAGAAAATTGTCCATGATATAATACCCATACGCCTTATTTAAGTCAGCTTTGGAGGTATTTTTCACCGGTTTCGTATCTCCTTCTATTAGTGTGAAGGTTAACGTGGAACTGTTTTCATAAGCATCGGATAATTTTATCACCATCTCTGCACGTGATGAATCTGCTAATGCTACAACTCCGTTATTCACAACGGTATAAAATTGTAATTCATTGCCATCGTCGAGATATAACTTGGTATACCTTTTCCCAGTGGTTTGAGATACTCCATAATTAGTATGCATGAGAATATTTCTGGATTCGGCAAAGGAAAAAGTGGTGATATCGTGCTCGAACACTTTTTGATTGTCTTTATAAAATTCGATACAGGGCACGCCATTTTGATTAGGCACGCCATTTAGCTGGTCATAGGCTAATATTTCGAATCCTATTTTCCCATGGACTTCTATCGGCTCTTTAATGACAAAATTGTTGCCTTGTTTCACTACATCGAACTCAAACCTGCCAAACTGGCCGTTGACCCGTGCATTTAAAGCCATTGTTTTTAAAGCTATTTTGACTGCAGTAGGCGGTATATTGTCCTTTATCTCTTTAAAATTATACTTCAGCGGATTTAGCGGTTTTTGGCTGGCATCTCTTATTTCGAAGTGCAGGTGAGGCCCACCCGACGAACCACTGTTGCCAGACAGCGCAATGATATCTCCCTGCTTAACGGGAAATTGATTTTTGTCGGGGTATAGTTCTATGGAGAAAGACTCCCGCTTATATTGCTGCTGCCGCACATAATCCCCGATGTTCTCATTGAAGTCAAGTAGATGGCCATAAACGGTAGTGGTGCCATTGTCGTGCTGCACATATAATGCGTTACCATAGCCATAACTGGAAACATTGATTCTGCTAATGTATCCAGCTGCGGCAGCATAGACTTTAAAACCTTCAACCCCTCCGGTTTTAATATCTATTCCTGCATGAAAATGGTTATTTCTTAGCTCACCCATTGTGCCAGCCAGAAAGTTGGGCTGCCCAGGTTGAATGGGGAAAATATAATACCCAGGAGGAGCATTAACCTGTGCAAAAGCACTTGTAGTAGCAAAAAAACAAAAGCAAAAAAACAATACGCTATTTAACCTCAAAATCCAATAATTTACGATTTTCAATAAAAGCTTCCAATCGATTTCCTGGTTTTACCGGGCCGACACCTTTGGGCGTACCGGTAAAGATGATATCGCCCTTCTTTAAAGTAAAGAAGATCGAAAGATAGGATATCAAATAATTAAAGTTAAAAAGCATCAAATTAGTATTGCCCTGCTGCTTTATTTCTCCATCAATTTTCAGGCTGAAGTTAAGATTGGCAAGGTCGCCCAAGTCAGAAATAGGATAAAAGTCAGAAATAGGAGCGGATCCGTTGAAACCTTTGGCAATATCCCACGGTAGTCCCTTCTCTTTAGCTTTCTGTTGCAAATCTCTTGCGGTGAAATCAATTCCAATACCGATTTCACTATAGTATTTATGGGCAAATTTCTCGTGAATATTTTTCCCTTCTTTACCGATCTTTACCAAAATTTCTACCTCATGGTGTATATCACTGGAAAAGTCCGGATGATAAAACGGTGCATTGTTTTTTAAAATAGCTGTATCAGGCTTTGAAAATATAACCGGAGCATCAGGTTTCTCGTTGTTGAGCTCCTGGATATGTTCGGCATAATTTCTTCCTATAGCAAGTATCTTCATTTTCAAATCAATAGAATTGTATGTCCAAATGTATTAAAATGCCGCCTTTCCCCCAACTAAAAGGGGCATATATCCGGAAAGATTAATTATATGTAATTTTGCCGGTGAATATACCTGAATTACACACCAACAAAATGGTTCCTAACAAAAAGAGGAAGAATTCACTTTATGTAGCGTACCTTTTCATCATTA
>LXQK01000197.1:0-20608 GCA_001683905.1 Marivirga sp. ANT-B6 | reverse complement strand
TATAAATTGCAACTGTTTTTTTACATTATATCTTTTTTAAAATTATGAAAATATTATCCATCGGATCAAAGCGATTATTAGCCTTTATATTTATAGTTGTGCTATATGTTGGTTGCTCAACAGTGCCTGTTACTGGACGGAGACAATTGTCTATCATTCCTAATTCTCAACTTTTTCCCCTGAGTTATCAAAGTTACTCTCAGGTAAAAGACTCTGCCAGAATTATTGCAGGTACAGCTGAAAGTGCCATGGTGAAGCGGGTAGGAAAAAATATCCAGCAGGCTGTAGAACAGTATATGAAAGAAAAGAACCTTTCTGATCAACTGAAGGGGTTTGATTGGGAATTTAACCTGATTAAAGATGACGACATGGTCAACGCCTGGTGTATGCCTGGTGGTAAAGTGGCCTTTTATACTGGCATTATGCCAATCTGCAAAGATGAAACGGGTGTAGCCGTTGTAATGGGCCATGAAGTAGCCCATGCCATTGCCAATCATGGTGGTGAGCGCATGAGCCAGGGTTTGTTTCAGCAGGGTTTGGGAGCGGGTTTGGCCATTGCGTTACAGCAACAGCCGCAAATGACCCAGCAGCTGGCGATGACGGCCTTTGGCCTGGGGTCATCTGTAGGATATGTTTTGCCGCATAGCAGAAACCAGGAGTCTGAAGCTGATGAAATGGGCTTGATATTTATGGCCATTGCGGGGTACGATCCTCGGGAAGCACCGGAATTTTGGGTAAGAATGCAAGCTAAAAGTGGTGGTGGAAGCCCCCCAGAATTTTTATCTACGCACCCTGCTCCAAGTAGGAGAATAGATGATTTGAACAAACAGATTCCCAACGCTTTGACTTATTATAAAAAATAATTCTCATTTTCTTATCCACGTGTTTAAAGGAACTTCCTTGTGGAGTTCCTTTTTTTTTAGACTTTATTTATTTTTATTTATACGATGGAAAAACACATGTATGACCTTGGCGTGGTAGGTAACTGCGCATTTCTTGCCCATATCGATAAATCAACAAATATCTCCTGGATGTGCTGGCCCCGCTTCGACAGCAGTTTTATATTCGGAAGCCTACTGGATAAGAAAAAGGGAGGCGAATTTTCCATCTTACCCAATGGCGACAATTATACATCTCACCAGTATTACATCAAAAATACAAATGTGCTTTGTACCGAGGTACAATCCTCGGAAGGCAACTATCGTGTTACGGATTTTGCACCGCGATTCTATCAATTTGAGCGATATCTTCGACCCTTGATGCTGATTCGGAAGATTGAACCCCTATCGGGAACACCGCGCGTAAAAGTAGTTTGTGAGCCGGTAGGGGATTACGGCGATTTTAAACCCACATCATACAGTGGCAGTAACCATATCCAGTTCGATGGATTTGAAAAGCAAGTGCGGCTTACAACTAATATCTCGTTGAATTATATCGAAGAGAAGACGTGCTTTGTGCTGGATGATGTGAAGTATCTGGTATTGACCTATGGGGCGCCGTTGGAGGCTGCACTGGAAGGTACAGCCGAGGAGTTTTTACGGCAGACCATTAAATATTGGAGAACTTGGGTGAAGAGTACAAGTATTAGCGATTTCTATCAGGAACAGGTGATCCGGTCGGCGCTGGTGTTGAAGATTCATCAATATGAAGATACCGGTGCTATTGTAGCTGCAGCTACTACCAGTCTGCCCGAATCCCCCGGAAGCGAGCGAAATTGGGACTACAGGTATTGCTGGCTTCGCGATACCTATTACACCCTTACTGCCTTCAACAATATCGGTCATTTTGAGGAAATGGAGAAATACTTTAACTATATCGCCAATATTTCAGCCCAAAATAAGAGCACCTACCAGCCTTTATATACCATTAGCGGCGGACGTGATATCAAAGAAAGGATTTTAGATTTGGAAGGATATCTTGGCAACCAGCCGGTGAGGATTGGCAACCAGGCCTATGAGCATATTCAAAACGACGTATATGGCCAGGTGTTGATATCTCTTTTGCCACTCTATGTAGACGGCAGATTTATAGACACGGAAAGGGCCGGGCCACGAAAGTTGGTTTACGAGACCCTGGAAAAGATAAGCGTTACGATGAACCAAAAAGATGCTGGATTATGGGAGTTTAGAAACCTAAGCCAGTACCATTGCTACACTTTTTTATTCCATTGGGCCGGGGGGCAGGCGGCTTTGAAGATCGCCCGGGTCACCAAGGATGATCATATGGCTGTGATTGCCAAAGATGTAATTCAAAAGGCTTCTCTAAAAATCGAACAGTGCCTGGATGTCGAAAGAGGGGTCTATACCCAGGCGATAGGTACCCGAAATCTGGACGCCAGTACGCTGCAAATGATCATGATGAACTACCTTCCTTATGATTCTGATATGGCCAGATCGCACCTCGCACAGCTCGAGAGGGATTTAAAAACCCCTGAAGGCCTATTCTTCAGATACAAGCATTCCGACGACTTTGGCATGCCAGAATCAACCTTTATGATCTGCTCATTCTGGTACGTAGAAGCCTTGGCTTGTTTAGGAAGGGTGGATGAGGCGCTCCAACAATTTGACAACCTATTGAAGTATACCAATTCGCTTGGCCTGTTGAGCGAAGATGTAGATGCTAAAACAGGAAGCCAATGGGGGAATTTTCCTCAAGCCTATAGTCATGTAGGTTTGGTAAATGCGGCTTACAGAATTTCCAATAAATTAAACAAGCCAAATTTTTTAATGTAATTTTGGCTTGAACAACCGGTATCATTCGTGGAGCTGTTGTAATATCTCCCGTACTTCCTGCGATGAACTTAAGTTGTATCGCGCGTTGGTAGCGCCAAAACCTACCTTTATACTATAGGCCTTTTCTGGTAAAAGCTTGAACATATCTTCATCGGTTTGATCATCACCTATGGCCATGATGAAGTCCCAGTTATCTTTATGGAGCCATTTTTCTATCGCTTCGTCCTTACTAATTCCGCCAACCCTGATCTCAATGATTTTATTTCCCTCGATGATTTCCAGATTCAACTTGGTGCAGGGGTAAATCAGGGCGTTCATAAATTCCTGCACCCTTAAATTGCTGAGCCATGCGTCGGATTTGCGGTAATGCCAACCCAGGCTATGCGACTTTTCTTCAATAAATGAACCAGGCGTCTTGTCTACAAATTCCTGCATATAGGGTAAAATTTCTTCTTTCCATTCGTCGGAAAGCTCACATGTTTGCGTCCATTGTTGATCTTCTCTAAACCAACTTCCATATTCCGCAACAATTTGTACTTTAGATCCATCAAACCACTTTTGTAGATTGCCGCGATCGCGCCCACTCAAGATAACGCAAGAAGAACCGGCTTTACTACCTATATCATTGAGCATCTGGAGCAGATCTCTATCAGGGGATGCCTTTTGCGGCGATTCGATATATGGCACCAACGTACCATCATAGTCTAAAAGGATAAGCCTCTTCTGGGAGCTCTTATAGTCATCTTTTATTTTTTGTTTCACCGTATCGCATACTTCCTTTTCTTCATTTCTAAGTTGACGCAAATAGCTGTTCTCAAGTACTGCAATAAAATCTTTCGCCCACTTCTGAATAGATTGTTTTCGGATAATTTTCTGCATAACACCCATGCGTTCTTTCTGATCTTCTTCCGGCATCTGCAATGCCTCATGGAGCGCACGAACAATGCTGTCCAGGTCGTTGGGATTGATACAAATGGCATCACATAATTCTACTGCGGAGCCGGCCATCTCACTAAGGATCAACACACCTTTTTCATTTTTCTTGCTTGCTACAAATTCTTTAGCTACCAGATTCATACCATCACGCAGTGGCGTTACCAGCGCCACATCAGCATTGTAATACATAGCGGCAAGCTGTTCAAAATGAACCGATCGATAGAGATAATAGATGGGGGTCCAGGTTAGATTGGTATACTTTCCATTGATGTTTCCAACCGTTTTATCGATTTCATCTTTCAGCGCCTTGTAGTTGTCCACATTATATCTGGACGGAACAACCAGCAGTAAAAGTGAGATCTGACCTTTGTAAGAGGGATGTTCCTTAAGCAAACGATCGAATGCCCAAAGCCGTTGCAATATGCCCTTGGTATAGTCCAGCCTGTCTACAGAAAGTATGATTTTCCCTTTTCCAAAATTTTCCCGAAATGACCGGACCAGCCCCTTGACCTCGGGTTGTTCACTAGCATCGTTAAACTTTCCGTAGTCTATTCCCATAGGAAAGGCATCTAGCTGCACAATTCTGTTCTCATTATATACCCGACCCAACTTGGGCTCCAGATTTAAGATACGTGAGATAGCGCTGGTAAAGTGTCGGAGGTATTCAAAGGTATGGAAACCAACCAAATCAGCCCCTAAAAGACCCTCCAGCAGTTGCTTTCGCCATGGCAAGGTTCTGATCAATTCATAGGAAGGAAAAGGTATATGCAGGAAAAAGCCAATCTGAGTATGTGGAAGTTTTTCTCTCAAAAGTTGCGGTAACAGCATCAAATGATAGTCGTGGACCCAGATGATATCGTCCGGCCGCGCTATCTTAACCACTTCCTCACAAAAAGCCTGGTTTACGGATTTATATTCTTCCCAAAATTCGCGCTTATATTGTGTATATTCCAAAAAATAATGGAATAAGGGCCAGATGGTTTTATTACTAAACCCTTCATAATAGTGCAATACTTCTTTTTCACTTAAAAAGACAGGATGCGTAAGCGTTTGCTCCAACGCCTCTTGAATTTTTTCCTTATGCTCTTGTTTTTCAGGATATATACCAGGCCAGCCTATCCAATGTTTTTCGTAATCGACCTCCAGCGAGTTCAAGCCGGTAGCTAAACCACCGGCGCTTTGGTGGAAGACGATTTCGTCATTTACAATTTTAACATTTACAGGTAAGCGATTTGCAACGATTAAGATGCGTTTCATGCGTTTAAAAAATTCATGTGGATGACCAAAAAAATTAATAATTTAACAATGTCTTTAGAAATTTAACAAATAATCGTATAAATTGTCTTAAATAACAAATAATAATTTGTAAAAATTCACCTAGATAATTGATATAATCAGCTTTATAGATACTTTCAGCTTTATAGATACTTGATGAGAAGTAAAAAGTGTAAAACTGAATAACGAGGCACAGTTTCAGAAAGGAAAAGCCCACCATTCTATAGAAGTCATACCTCGCAGATGATCAGCACCATAAGCGGAATAGAGGGAAATGGTTCAAAAGGAATTCCAGGAACCATGTGGAGGCCATTGATTATGATATTTACATTGCGCAATGACGCTCACCATGGCGCAATGTAAATTTCAATTATTGGGATACTGTATTCAGCTCAACGATCTGAGAAAGAAATTTGCGTACTTCCTTATATGATACCACATTGAACCTGGCAGCAGAAGAAGAGCTGCCAACTTTTACAGTTATGGCATTGTCAGGCATTGCCTTAAAGGTGTCTTCGTCAGTCCAGTCATCACCCAGCGCCATAACAAAGTCTGCCGGAAACTTCTCCAACCAGGCTGTAGCAGCTCTACCTTTGTTCACACCTGAATTTTTAATTTCTACAACCATATCTCCCTCCAGTACCTGCAGGTTCATATTGGCTGAAATATACTTTAAGTGGCTACTCAATTCGCGTGTTCTCAGTTCGCCCAAACCGGTTTCTACCTTTCTATAGTGCCACACCAGTGAGTAATCTTTTGTTTCGATAAGTGACCCTGGCGTCCTGCTTACGTACAATTCCAGAATAGGTAGAATCTCTTGTTTCCAATGGTCTGTCAGCTTTTCAATCATGTTCCAGGAATTGGTTTTTTCTTTCAGCCAGACGCCGTGCTCACAGATAAAATCCACGTCCAGGTGCCCTAGCCAATTTTCAAGGGTATGCCTGTCTCTGCCGCTGATGATGACAATTCTATTGAGCGGATCAGCCGTCAACTGCTGTAATATTTCTAAGAGTTCGTCCCCAGGTGCGGCTTTTTGCGGCTCATCACTAAAGGGCGTTAATGTGCCATCATAGTCCAGATAAATCAGCCTTTTTTGGGCTTTGTCATATCTGTTTTTAATCATCTGGAAAGACTCTTTGTCCAATTTCTTGGTGGCCAATGATTTTTGCTTTCCTTTGATTTCGTTCAGTCTGTCCATAAATAAATTAACCCAATGGTGAATATTATATTTTTTAATTGATTGCTGCATAATTGTCATATGCCTTATCTGCTCTTCTTCCGGCATATTTAGAGCCTGGTGAATGGCGCTGACAACTTCATTGATGTCATTCGGATTGATCAGGATGGCATCCGATAGCTCTTTGGAAGCACCAGCCATTTCACTGAGGATTAGTACCCCTTTTTTATCAATCTTACTGGCTATGTATTCCTTACATACCAGATTCATCCCATCGCGCATTGGCGTCACCAAAGCGACATCTGCAATTTTGTAAAAGGCTGATAGGGCCTTGAGCGGGAACGATCGATAGAAATAATAGATTGGCGTCCAGGTGATCCTGCCAAATCTTCCGTTAATTCTACCCACCAACTCATCGATTTCTTCTTTTAGCTCTTTATATTTCTCCACCTGGTCCCTGGATGGCACGACGATCATCAATATCGAGACGTTTTCTTTATACTCGGGGTATTTTTGCAGGAAGAGCTCAAATGCCTCCAGGCGCTGAGGGATACCTTTTGAGTAATCGAGCCTGTCGATACAGATTATGATTTTATGGTCGCCCAAGCCAGTCCTGTATTTGGTCTCTCGCTCCAATGCTTCTTCCGAAGCAGCTGATTCGGCGTACTTATCGTAGTCTATTCCCATTGGAAAGGAGTCGACAACGACATAACGATTGTCCATTGGAATCTGACCCTGTGAATTACTTTTGCCAATCAGCCGGCTGGCAGAACTAAGAAAGTGGCGCATATCATCATAGGTATGAAAGCCAACTAAATCTGCACCCAACATGCCAAACAAAATTTCTTTCCGCCAGGGAAGCAATCGGAAAACTTCATAAGAAGGAAAGGGGATATGCTGAAAGAAACCGATGCTAATATTGGGTAATTTTTCCCGTAGCATCTCAGGCAATAGAAGTAACTGGTAGTCGTGAACCCAGATGGTATCGCCTTCTTCCGCTACCTTTAAGATTTCAAGGCAAAATTTATAATTGACTGTTTTATATGATTCCCAAAGGTCCTGCTCATATATAGCATACTGATTGAAATAGTGGAAATTAGGCCATAGCGTGCCGTTACTAAACCCTTCATAAAAATCCCGAATTTCTGCTTTGCTCAGAAACACCGGCTGCATATTTTCTTTTTTTAACTCAGCGGTTACTGTCTGCTTTTCCTTCTCCTTTTTGATGCTTAAACCCGGCCAGCCGATCCAAACATTGTCTCCCTCTTTGTATATTGACCCGAGCCCGGTGGCAAGTCCACCCGCGCTGGACTTATACAAGAGCTGTCCTTCTTTTTTAGTAATATTTACAGGTAATCGGTTAGAGACTATGATGGTTTTTCCCATAAAAGTGTTGTTTTCATGATTGGTAATCCGTACTAAAGGGAAATCCAGTAACGACGAATTATCTTAAGTTTAACAATTATTTACCGAAAAAGATATTGTTTTATTTAATTTTCGTAAATTCTTTTAGTTTTATTTGCGTTAATTTTCGTTTTGTATCCAAGGGAAAGTCACTGTTCATCATCCAATCATAATAGGAAGGCTCCACCTTAAAAACTTCAGACACAACTTTGCCTTTATGCTTGCCAAAATTGAATATTTCAATTCCGTCTCTATTATAAGCCATTCTACCGGCCAGGTCGACAACACCTTCTGCGGTAAGCTGGTGCAATGTTTCCATGTTATTTTCGATTTTCCCGCAAGGCTTTCCCAGGTTATCGACAACAGTTTGCCCATCGTACATGGCGATTTGAGCTTTTAGCACCTCGAAAGTTGCCTTTGTATCGACTTCCGCACTATGTGCTCCATCTAAATCCTGATTGCAATAAAATTTGAAGGCTGCGGCTAAGGTTCTTTTTTCCATCATATGGAAAATCTTCTGTGCATCAATCAGCTTGCGATGGCTTACTTCAAAGTCAACGCCGGCACGCAAAAATTCTTCTACAAGTACAGGTACGTCAAATCGGATAATATTATATCCTCCGAGGTCACATCCCTCCAGAAACTTAGCCAGTTCTTTCGCAATATTTTTAAAAGGTGGGGCAGTTGCAACGTCTGCGTCATATATACCGTGAATCAAACTAGATTCCAAAGGAATGGGAATCGTAGGATTTATCTTCATTGTTTTTATTATGGTTTCCCCGCCAGGTAAAACTTTTACAAATGACAACTCTACTATTCTATCGTGGCAAGTATTGGTACCTGTAGTTTCCAGGTCGAAAAAGGCAAGTGGTTTCTTTAAGTGGAGATGCATAAAATATAAGATATTATTATTGTAAAATGAAGCATTACGAATCTACCATCCAATGGATTCGTAATATGAATCTTAAAGGTAAGCATTTTTGCCGGAAGTTTCCAGGGTGAAAAGCCATTTGGAAGATGATAATCATACTGCCAAAATATTTTTCTATAATTTTAGTAAATGGCGACTACTTATGTGTAAATTTAATTGTTTAAAACAAAATGAAGGTGACGATACAGGCGCTGTTTTTTGTGCTCTTTTTCTCCTGGTTTTCGATGGCGGTTTGTCATGCAGAAAACATTGGGCAGCCATAGCCTTTTGCTGACGTCGACCGCGTTGGCGCCGATAACTTTGCTTCCGACCAACTTTCCTCTCTGACTTTAAATTAGACTATAGGCGGTGCGGACCGCGCAATATTTACCTTATTATTATTTTATATTCTGATATTAAATTGTAAATTTGCGAGACTTATCAAGAAAGACTGAGGGAATGGGCCCGTTGAAGTCTTAGCAACCTCGTAAGAAAGGTGCTAACTCCCATCTACTTACATGGTAAAGTAGAAAAGATAAGTGATCCCTTCGCCGGTATCTCTTTCTTGATGAGCTTAATTCAATAGCAAAAGCAAGAGATATGAATCAAAGTCTTCAGGATATACTTAAGGAAAGAATTCTCGTTTTAGATGGTGCTATGGGCACTATGATCCAGCAACATATACTGGAGGAGGAAGATTTTAGGGGTGAGAGATTCAAAGATCATCATTCCGACCTTAAAGGAAATAATGATTTACTTTCCATCACAAGGCCTGATATAATTAAAGATATACATCGCGCCTATTTCGAGGCCGGTGCTGATATTGTTGAAACCAATACATTTAGCGGTACGTCCATTGCAATGGCCGATTATCACCTGGAGCACGTGGTGTATGAGTTAAATTTTGAGTCTGCAAAGTTAGCCCGGGAGGTAGCCGATGAAATGACTGCTAAAGAACCCTCTAAGCCTCGCTTTGTAGCAGGGTCTATTGGGCCAACCAACCGCACAGCATCGCTATCTCCAGATGTGAACAACCCTGGCTACCGTGCTGTATCTTTCGACGAGCTTGTCGCGGCATACCTTGAGCAGGTCACCGCACTTGCTGATGGCGGTGCAGATATCTTACTGGTAGAGACCGTTTTTGACACCTTGAATTGTAAAGCTGCCCTTTTTGCTATAGAAGAGTATAAAAACAGCGGCGGTAAAGATTTGCCTGTAATGGTTTCAGGAACGATCACAGATGCTAGTGGAAGGACCCTTTCCGGCCAAACTACCGAAGCATTTTTTACTTCAGTTGCTCATATTGATTTGTTGAGTGTGGGATTGAATTGTGCGCTGGGTGCAAAACAATTAAAAACCTATGTACAGGACCTCTCACGTATAGCCAATATGCAGGTAAGCGCTCACCCCAACGCAGGACTACCCAATGAATTTGGCGAATATGATGAGTCTGCTGAAGAAATGGCCTCGGTAATTGAAGACTTTTTAAAAGATGGCCTACTCAATATAGTCGGTGGTTGCTGTGGAACTACCCCACTGCATATTAAAAAAATTGCCGAGGTGGCTGCAAAGTACCCTCCCCGCCACATTCCTGTCATCAAAAAAGCTACCCGACTAAGTGGCTTAGAACCTGTAGCCATATTTCCAGACACCCTGTTCACCAATATTGGCGAGCGAACAAACGTGACAGGTTCTAAGCAATTTGCCCGCCTGATCGTATCGGGTCAATACGAAGAAGCGTTGGTTGTAGCAAGAGACCAGGTGGAGGGTGGAGCCCAGATCATCGATGTAAATATGGATGAAGGAATGCTGGATTCTGAAGAGGTGATGAAGGAGTTCCTGAACCTGATCGCTTCCGAACCTGACATTTCAAAATTGCCTATCATGATTGATTCATCAAAATGGTCGGTGATAGAGGCAGGTTTAAAATGTGTACAAGGCAAGAGTATCGTTAACTCCATCAGCTTAAAAGAGGGAGAGGAAAAATTTAAACAAGTGGCTGCTAAGGTGAGGCAATATGGTGCAGCAGTAGTCGTGATGGCCTTTGACGAAACAGGGCAGGCGGACACATACGAAAGGAGAATTGCCATTTGCCAGCGATGTTATGATATCCTGACGGAGGAAATCGGTTTTCCCCCCGAAGATATCATCTTCGACCCCAATATTCTTACCGTTGCTACGGGGATAGAGGAGCATAATAATTATGCTGTAGATTTTATTAAAACGGTAAAGTGGATTAAAGAAAATTTACCACATTGCCTGGTAAGTGGCGGTGTTAGCAATATATCTTTTTCCTTTAGGGGAAATAACGTGGTTCGTGAAGCGATGCACTCTGCCTTTCTCTACCATGCGATCAAAGCAGGGCTTGATATGGGCATTGTAAATGCGGGGATGATTGAGGTTTATGAGGAGATCCCTAAAGATCTTTTAGAGCTGGTAGAGGATGTGCTACTTAACAGAAGGCCAGATGCCACTGAACGGTTGGTAGACTTTGCTGAAACTGTCAAACAAAAAGGAAAGGTCGTAGCTGTAAGCGATGCCTGGCGCAATGAGCCCGTTGAAAGTCGCTTGTCGCACGCTCTGGTAAAGGGGATTGTCGAGTTTATCATTGAAGATACCGAAGAAGCACGCCTAAAATTACCCAAACCACTGGACGTGATCGAAGGGCCGTTGATGGACGGTATGAATATCGTGGGCGACCTTTTTGGCGCAGGTAAAATGTTTTTACCGCAGGTGGTAAAGAGCGCCCGGGTTATGAAAAAGGCAGTAGCACACCTGCTTCCCTATATGGAAGAGGAAAAGCGCCTGTCTGGAGCTGCACAGTCCAATGCAGGAAAGATTCTAATGGCTACTGTAAAGGGTGATGTACATGATATCGGAAAAAATATTGTCGGGGTGGTATTGGCGTGTAATAACTATGAGGTAATTGACCTTGGCGTAATGGTACCGCTGGACAAGATTCTTTCCGAAGCCGAAAAGCAACAAGTAGATATCATTGGACTTAGTGGCTTGATTACACCGTCGCTGGATGAAATGGTCTACGTGGCCATGGAAATGGAAAAGAGAGGGATGAAGATACCCCTGATGATAGGTGGTGCAACCACCTCACGGATACATACAGCGGTAAAAATCGCACCCCGTTATAGCCAAACAACCATTCACGTGCTGGATGCCTCACGTAGTGTGACTGTAGCTGGAAACCTGCTGAATGCCAACAAAGATGCCTTTAATAATGAACTGAAAAATGAGTATGAAAAGCTGAGGGTAGATCATCAAAATAGAAATAAAGCGAAGAAATATATAGGCATTGAAGATGCCAGAAAGAATAAGCATCTTGTAGACTGGAAGCACGCTGAGTTGACAAAACCAACTTTTTTGGGTAATAGGTCATTTGAAAACTATCCTCTGGAAGAAATAGCAGCGTTTATCGACTGGACCCCGTTCTTCCAGGCCTGGGAGATGAAAGGCCGTTACCCCAAGCTATTGGAGGATCCTGTAAGTGGTGCGGAGGCAAAGAAATTATTGCATGATGCGCAGGAGCTTCTTCAAAAAGTTATCGATGAAAAACTGCTGCAGGCCAAAGCCGTCATAGGATTTTACCCAGCCAATTCCATGGACGATGATACCATAATCGTATATCGGGATGACGAGCGGAAGAAAGAGCTAACAAGATTCTATACTTTGCGCCAGCAAGGACAAAAGGCATCAAATCTGCCTAATTTATCTTTCGCAGATTTTATTGCTCCCTGTGAAACAGGACGTGCGGATTACATTGGTGGTTTTGCCGTTACCGCAGGTATCGGCATTGAGCGTTTGATCGAAAGATTCCAGGCAGACCATGATGACTATAACCTGATCATGATAAAGGCACTGGCTGACAGGCTGGCGGAGGCCTTTACTGAATTGATGCACAAGCGGGTCAGACAGGAATTCTGGGGGTATGCCAAGGATGAGCAGCTGGCCAATGAAGAACTGATCCAGGAGAAATATCAGGGAATCCGACCCGCGCCAGGCTATCCGGGCTGTCCCGACCATACTGAAAAGCTCACGTTGTTTGACTTGTTGGATGCCGAGAAAAATGCAGGAATAGTATTAACAGAAAACCTGGCCATGTATCCTGCATCCTCGGTGAGTGGCTTATATTATTCACACGCGGATTCAAAATACTTCGGACTAGGTAAAATTCTTAAAGATCAGGTAGAAGACCTTGCTGCCAGAAAAGCAATGCCTGTTAAGGCCCTCGAAAGATGGTTATCGCCTAACCTGAATTATGATATTATTATTGGCGAAGCACAGGAAGCATAAAATTTAAATTTCAGCAATTTTATCGTCACATAAATCGTGGTCATAAAAGATAAAAGAACAGTTTTAACAAAATATGAAACTTACAGAACACATCAGTAATGCGAAAAGTACATTATTTTCTTTTGAAGTTCTACCTCCCTTGAAGGGGGAGAATATCCAAAATCTTTTCGATTCTATTGATCCATTGATGGAGTTTAAGCCTCCTTTTATTGATGTAACGTACCACCGGCAGGAGTATATGTACAAGCAGCGTGGCAATGGCTTGCTAGAAAAAATAGCTACCCGAAAGCGTCCGGGTACAGTAGGAATATGTGCTGCTATCAAAAACCGATATAATGTAGATGCCGTACCCCATATCATTTGCGGCGGATTTACCCGCGAAGAAACGGAGAATGCCTTGATTGACCTTCATTTTCTTGGTATAGACAACGTGCTGGTATTGAGGGGTGATTCTATTAAATCTGAACCAAATTTTATTCCAGAGAAAGGTGGCCATAACTATGCGACAGAATTGCTGGAGCAAGTTAGATGTATGAACACTGGCATTTATCTCGATGAAGATCTATTGAATACCTACCCTACAAATTTTTGTATTGGTGTGGCCGCTTATCCTGAAAAGCATTTTGAAGCGCCAAACCTGAAGACGGATATCAAATATTTGAAGAAAAAGGTAGAGATGGGTGCCGAATACATCGTGACACAAATGTTTTTCGATAATCAAAAGTATTATGATTTTGTCAAAACCTGTAGGCAGGAAGGTATTAATGTACCTATCATTCCTGGCCTGAAGCCAATAACGACCAAAAAGCAAATCACAGTTCTGCCGAGCATCTTCCATATTGATATTCCTGAAGATTTGGCTGATGCAATAGAGCAATGTAAGAACAACGACGAGGCAAAAAAGGTGGGCGTAGACTGGGGAATTCAGCAGTCGAAAGACCTGATTGAATTCGGTGTCCCTTGTCTTCACTACTATTCCATGGGTAAGTCTGAATCGGTTTATAATATTGCAAAAGCTTTATTTTAAATAGATTTTGTATTTTTGAGGCATGAAAATTATTGAATGCCCCAGAGATGCGATGCAAGGAATAAAACAATTTATTCCTACTGAAACTAAGGCTGCCTATATTAATCAGTTACTAAAGGTAGGGTTTGACACCCTGGACTTTGGAAGTTTCGTGTCGCCGAAAGCGATACCACAAATGGCTGATACAGCGGAATTATTAACGATGTTGGATTTATCGGCAACCCGATCAAAATTATTGGCCATTGTTGCCAATGAAAGGGGGGCAAAGGAGGCCGCCTCTTTTCCGGAAATCGACTACCTGGGTTTTCCGCTTTCCCTGTCAGAAACTTTTCAGCAGCGAAATACCAATCAATCGATCGATATGGCTTTTTCCTTGGTTGAAAAATTACAGGAAATCTGTAGCCAACACGATATAACCCTGGTCACGTACCTCTCCATGGGTTTCGGTAACCCTTATAATGATCCTTATAACGCAGATTATGTCAAAGAATTTGTGTTTAGACTTCAAAATCTTCAAGTAACCATCGTTTCTCTTTCCGATACCATTGGCGTGGCTGGTATCCCAGCTATTAATAGCTTTGTCAAAGAATTTGTGTTTAGACTTCAAAATCTTCAAGTAACCATCGTTTCTCTTTCCGATACCATTGGCGTGGCCAGTATTCCAGCTATTAAAAGCTTGTTTACTGAGCTAATACCTGCTTTCCCCGCGCTGGAATTTGGTGCGCATCTACATGCCCATCCCGCGGAGGCGAAGCAGAAAATTGAAGCGGCATGGCATGCAGGCTGTCGGCGATTTGATGGCGCCCTGAAGGGGTTTGGAGGCTGCCCGATGGCAGACGACGACCTTGTAGGTAATATGGCTACAGAGACTATCATAGCAGTACTTCAGCAGCATCAGGTTATACAAGGGCTAGATAAAACGGAGCTGGACCGCTCATTGCTCATGGCGGGAGATGTATTTCCGCTTAATCCGTTATAGCAACCAATCTTACACGGGTTGTTAATGCCTATTTTTCATAAGAAATTGTTGGTGACTTTTCGCTAATTTGATGTATCAATAATCAAGTTTTACCTCATGGTTAACATATTGAAAACCAGTGGTAAAAATTTGAAATTAAAATTTATTGAGCAAAAAATATGAATACAACGCGAAAATTAATCCTTCTTACGGTGATCTGGAGCTTTATGTGCATTGGTGCACAAGCACAGGAAATTGCTTCTAGTTTTACGAAAGTAGGTATAAAACATTTTGAAAAAAGGCAGTATAAGGAGGCGCTTATAAATTTCAACAAGGCGTTAGAAAAAGATTCAAGCCATTTTCAGGCTTATTACCTGAGGGCCAATACCAAAAAGATGTTCGAAGATCAACACGGTGCTATGAAAGACTATAACCGGGCCCTGGAACTTAATCCGAATTTTGCCGAGGCTTATTTTGAGAGAGGTAATGTAAAGTTTGTGCTGCAGGATTATTACGGCGCAATTGCAGATTATTCCTATACCATCCAAATTAATGAAAATCATGTGGAAGCATATTATAAAAGGGGGCAGGCAAAACATCAACTAGAGGCATACGAAGAAGCGATTAATGACTGTTCAAAGATCATTGAAATCAATGCCAAAAATGTAGATGCGTTTTTTCTTCGGGGCATCCTGAAAATAGAACACGGACAAACTGAAAGCGGCTGTCTCGATTTGAGTAAAGCTGGAGAACTTGGCGACTTAAAAGCTTACGAAGTGATTAAAGAAAGGTGTAACCAAAAATGCTTTACAAGCCAGTTATAAGTTGTTTTTTTGAGGGCAGTAGACGAACACCAGGTCGTTGGCTACGGTAATACCTCTTTCGGCGGCTTTCCATAAATCTTCACAGGCAGCATCTTTTTGCTTGAGCTGAATCTCGGAAAGCCCCTTTAAGTAATAAGCCATCCCTTCCTGGTCGTTGGTATTTATAAAGCGCTTGAAGTCGCTTACAGCCTTTTGATGCTCGCTAAGTTGCTGATAGCAGTACGCCCTGCCAAAGTATGCGTCAGAAAACTCTTTATTTATGGCTAGCAGGGTATCAAAATTCTTAATGGCGTTTTTGTAGTTTTTAAATATATAAGTATTCATTTCCCCCATTTCATAAAATATACTATCGTAAGAGGGTGCGTAGTTCAGTGAAAGTTTGTACTGATGGTACGCATCTTTATATTGTTTCTTGTTCTTAAAACACAAGCCTTTTAAATAGAAAAGGTGCGCTTTTTCTTCAGAGGTCGATGCAAACTCAAACCCGGTTTTGATATAGTTTAAGGCATCGTCATAATTTTGGAATTTATGAATCAAAATTTCACTGGATAAAACACTTGCTTCATAGCTTCTTGAGCCAAACTCTGTTATCGCCTGGTCAAGGGTGCTGAGTGCCATATAATATTCTCCTGATTCAGCGTATCTAGCTCCCTCAGTGAAGTGATAATATGACGAATACTTATGCATTAGAAAGGTTGCAAAAAAAGCAACAATAATCAAACCGCCCAGCAAGCTAAAGGCCTGATAATATGCCTTCTTTGTGTAGATAACTTTTTTGCGGGTATAGGAAGCTCTTGTCTTGGTTTGTTGGTAATAATTGTATTTAGGTTGCGCCGAGCCTTTAGGTGTGGTGGCAGCATCGTATATCGACAAATCATAGAATGCCTTCTTATATTCGTCTGATAGAATCTTATAGGCTTCATTAATTTTTTTAAAATTCTCCTCGGCACTCCGATCCTTTGGATTAACGTCAGGATGGTAGCGCTTGGCCAGTATTCGATACGCCTGTTTAATGTCGGATTGAGAAGCCGTTTTGTTGATTTTTAATATTTCATAATAATCAAGTGGCATACTGTTTTTCGTCTGTTATTTATACTAACTTGAAATAAAATTTTTAATTGTCTACCGCATGGGTAGGTAATTAAACTCCTGATTCAGAACTTTGATTTTTCATCATCTTCATCAATTATTAGATAGAAGTTATAATTTCCAATTAGACACAATTTGTTCTGGTAATGTGTATGCTATGAAAACCCTCTCTACTATCATTTTTATTATGGTGCTCCATACCGCAACGTGCCAGGTAACTGATACACTTACTGCTCCCATTCTTTTGGATACGCCTAAGGAGACTTACAAAGGGAGACCCGTCAAAAAAAACGAATTCGTGGGTAGCTTCAAATGGAAAATAATAAATTTAAAAAATGATAAACCTGTCAAAAATGGAACAGCTACGCTACACTATTTTTTTGATCATTACTTAACAGCGATCAGACCCGACAATATTTCCAGATCTACTACCATTACCACTATCATATATGACCTTTATGATAAAAAGGTAACCACAAAAGTAGAAAATAGTGAAAAAAAAATGGCGACAATCATAAAAATCGCTGAGGTCGCCCCGGTTCAAGTAGATATAGAAATAAAGCCAACACAAGACGCTGAGGTCATTGAGGGGTATACCTGTAAAAAATATCTGGTTGAATCAGAAACTTCTTTTGGAGAGGTTTGGGTAGCAGAAGAACTCTTTAATAATTTTGCCAACACCGACCATCGTATCCCTTTTATTAATGGAGAAAATAGTCTTCCGGGACTATCAGTATTAAAAGGGCTTCCGATGAAGGGAAACTATACCATCCGCGAAAGCGGACAACGTGTGGCACTTACTGTTTCCGACATGAAAGTTGGTGATGTTAACCAAGATGTATTCACACTTGTGGGCTTTGAGGTTATGGATATGAGTAATTCATGGAAGAAATAAAACCAAACCCAATCTTGGTGATCAGCTATTATAGGCCCACTTGAGATAAATAGCCCCCCAGGTAAAACCTCCGCCAAATGCTACCAATATTAAGTTATCTCCCTTCTTAAATTTTTTCTCCCATTCCCAGAGGCATAGCGGTATGGTGGCGGCAGTGGTATTTCCATACTTATCAATGTTCATCGTTACTTTGTCCATGGCTACGTTCATTCTATTGGCTGTAGCCTCTATGATACGCTTATTCGCCTGATGTGGTACAAGGTAGGCAATGTCATCACCAGCAAGTGAATTTTTTTCCATTATTTCCGCCGCTATGTCTGCCATTTTAGTTACCGCAAATTTAAAAACACTTTTCCCGTCCTGGTAGAAATAATGTTCTTTCGCCGCAATGGTTGCTAAAGTTGCCGGATAGGCAGAACCGCCTGCCTTAAGATAAATCAGATTTTGACCCGAACCATCTGTTTTTAAGATTGAATCCTGTACTCCATTTTCTTCTGTAGGCTCCAGCAACACAGCTGCAGCAGCATCACCAAATAATATGCAATTGTTTCTATCCTGATAGTTGGTGATCGATGACATCTTATCGGCTCCTACCACGACGACGTAGCGATATTTTCCCGATTTGATGAAATTCGTGCCTGTCTCCAGCGCATAGACAAAACCTGAACATGCTGCTGCCATATCAAATCCAAAGGCATTTACGGCACCTACGTTATGGCAAATCAAGTTGGCCGTTGATGGAAATAGCATATCCGGTGTTACCGTTGCACAAATGATGACATCGATATCCTGGGGGGTAATTCCACGTTTCTCGCAAAGTGATTTCACGGCCTCACTCGCCATCACGGAAGTCCCCTGACCTTCACCTTTGAATATTCTCCTTTCCTTTATCCCTGTTCTGGTTTGTATCCATTCATCCTGGGTATCTACCATCGATTCCAATTCTTTATTTGTAAGGATATACTCCGGGAGGTAGGCTGACACAGAAGTAATCGCTGCAGTAAGTGTTGTCATAAAAGATATTATCAATAAAACGGATGGCCCTAAGAAGCCTCAAAGAAAGTAAATAAGTTAAGATTATACTAGCTAAATAGCTTCAAATTAGGAATTAAAAGTTGCTAAAGATGATAATAGGCCCTAAAAATTTGGATGAAATATGCTTCATCCAAATTTTATTTGAACTATTCGCCGCTTTATGGGCTTATAATAATGGGCTTTATGTAAATATCGTCCGCTACAAATGTAATTTTTATCTAAAACAAACTCATAATGCAATCCAATCCTACGATGAATTCGACCGATGAAAACATGATCTATTCTGCTATAGATATTTTGAAAGAAAAAGGTTTTGAAAATATACGAGCAAACGTGTCTGACTATGAGCGACCTGCTAAACTGGTGAAAGCCAGCTCCAGTATCGCCTATCAACCTGATATGACCGCAAAAACACTGACCGGAAAATGTTATTTTGAGATCGTTAACGACACCAAAGCGGATAAGGATGTACTGAAAGAAAAATGGAGTTTATTTTCTGCCATGGCTCAACACAAGAACGGTACGTTTTTTCTTTTGGTACCTCGGGGCAAAATGAGGTTTACCAATGAGATGCTAAAAAATAATGAGATCTATGCAGATGTCCTAAAGATAAGTTAAGCCAATAGGAAGGATCAACTTATTCTTCCTATTAGCTTTGTAACTAGTATTTTACGAATTTTCCTGCTCCTCCTTGTTCTCTGGAGTAACTTGCGACAAGATGTTCCCTTGCATCGTCAAAATTATCATACTTCCCTTTAATCTCCCTAACCTTATTTTCCGGAAGGGTAAATATATACACTACACCTACCTGTGAGGTTTCGATCTTTTCTGAGGCGAGTAGTTCCAGGTCAATCCAACAATCCTCGCTTTCATTAAAATTTTGAACCGAGGCTGTTAGGATGACCTTTTTACCCGCCAAAAGTTCAAATGGTTTCTTTTGAACTTCATTGAGGCTTACTCTACATTCCAAGACAGAGAATTCTGACTTTACCAGGCGGACACGTTCCTCAAGTCGATGCGTGAGATACGAACTTAGGAACACGGTAAATAATAGTGCAGGACCAGTTATATAAAAAGATTTCCTTTTCATGACACATGATTAAAAAATTGATAAATTATTTATCGTTTTGAGAAATCGCCTCTCTAACTTTTGCGAGGTTTTGAACGCCATGTTCCGACACTTCTTCTAATTGGAACGTGTTTCGCCCACTATCTTCGATGGGTCTAAAATAATTCAACACGCTATAATAGAATCTATTCCGATTGCTTTGGCCAGAGGAAGGGGAAATAAGAATTCCTGTTAAAACTCCCGTAATTGCACCTCCTAAAAAAAATAAAAAAGTCTTCATAATAAAAAAAAATTTTAGTGCGAGTAGACATGTTCAAATACAATGCCATTTTATTTTAAAGTGATGAATGACTTCTACGATAAAGCACACTGAATAAATAAACCACTTAACTGTATAAACAAATAGTTGTATACAATGTTAAACAAAAGCAATCATATGAATATAAATTTAAAATTATGGCTTTGTTAAAGTTAGATAATGAAACTTCTTTTAAGATAGTAGCCACGGGATCAGCCATGTTAGCAGGGATGGCTATAAGAAATCTCCTGAATGCTTCATGGAAAGTTATTAATAAAAAAGATCCCCCGACCAATCCAGCTTCTTTCGAAACATCATGGCAGGAGGCAATAACGTATACCATTGCAATAGGTGTAGCCGTAGGCCTTGCGCGCATGCTTGCTGAGCGAGGAGCGGCAGTAGGCTGGAGAAAATTTACTGGCTCTATTCCACCGGGGTTGTAAGTACCTGAACCCGATTCTGTTTATATATTCTTCCTATTTTTATTATTGGACATTACATGCCGCAGAAATACCTGTTGCAATCCTTATTTTTTTCTTTTTGTCTATTTTGCTTTCTAAAAGTTCTAAAGTTCCTGATTTAAAGGAACTTTATCGTCCTTAAATTCCTTTCCTTTCCTTATTTGGTAGTTTTATTTTACTTCGGGTAAAATTTTAATTTAAAAGAATAACAAC
>LXQK01000196.1 GCA_001683905.1 Marivirga sp. ANT-B6 | reverse complement strand
GCCAAATTACTTTTACCACAGGGTTTATACGGTTTGGATTGAAAGATTCAGAAGCAGACTTTAAAGGTTCTCTAGCCGTCATACCCTTACTGGCAGGGTATAGGCACCATTTCGAAGGCGGCTTTTATGCGGAGCCTCAGCTGGGTTTATCCGTCAATCGAGTAAAATTTGAATCTGATTTTGGTGGTTTTGGCTCATTCAATGGCACTGCCTCAGATACCTCGCTGAGTTATGCCGCAACCGTAGGCTATCTCAAAAATAACTTCGATGTATCCCTCAGGTACCAGGGGTTGTCCTCCAGCGGTTCAGGGCTTGGATTTATTGGCTTACGTATTGGGTACAACTATAGCCTTTAGTGCATCTCGTTTTTCAGATTTAGATCATCAATGGTATGCGGGTAAATTGCATCATAAATAATATCGGGGCGATATGCTTCATATTTTTGCTACATTCCGCTTGCGTCGACGATCAGCATATTCCTTTGGTCAATCCTTATGAAGGTATGATCAACTTTAATACTGCGGGAGCAGCTCGGGATAACCCGACGCTGACTAAGGATACCCGGCGTGAAGCAGATCTATTGCCACACGTCGATATTTACGTCACAGCAGATGGAGTCACCCACGACAAAGGAAAAATTGCATCTGTAACCCGTCCCAAAGGATTAAAGATTAATCTTAATATTGTTCCTGAAGCGGGTCAGCAAAAAAGTCGCATGGCCTTTCAGTTTGATCATCTTCAGGAGCGTATCATGGAAGAATTAAAGCAGGAGCTTGGTACGGGAGTTTATAAGATTGCTTATGCTGTATTGTATGTCAACGAATGGTCATCAAAAGAAGGGCAGCGGTCATATCAGCCTTATTATATTCCCGGCGAGCGGCTGCATAAATGGGTAAGCCAAGGCAATAACGAGGTCTATATCGAATTGACAGACAAGATCACCAGGGAATCATTGCCGCATGACGACGCGCAGGAATTACAGCAGACCGGGCCCATTCTCTACCTTCATCTCAATGCAGAAATTGGAAAGAAGCAGCCCCCGGCAGAAGCCTATGCACAATGGATAAAGCTGCCTTTAGGCGAAAAATTGGCACCGCTCTATAGATTGTACCCTGATCTTATTCCGTAGCATGCTTGCGGACCTTGCATCGGTACGTTTTAGGGATCTCAGGCGAAATCTAAACGCTGATGTTGATTAAGGAATATACCTGCCCTTAAAACGGCAGGTTTTCCTTTTTAGCTCATATTGGTTCCCGCAGCTTCAAGTTCCAGGACGCCCATTATTCTTATTTCTGCCCGGGTACCAGTCACCTGGCCCGATTCATTCCTGTGTGGTTCTATTTTAAAGTCAATGGTATTTCTATTTTGCTTGTTGTAGATAACCAGGCGCTCCTGTATAAGCTTCAGCCCTAAGTGCGTACCATCCATCTTTGGCTCTGCGTCTTTTGCAAATGACTTTCTGATGCCCATCCCATTGTCTAATACCACTATACTAATGGCATCACCTTGCGCAAATACGTTAATGGCCAGTTCTTTATCTGTCTTTCTGCTCGGCAATAAACCATGTTTCACCGCATTTTCTGCCAGGGGTTGCAAAATCTTCGGCGGCACCATGACCAGGTCGGCATCGATCTCCGGAGAAATGTTGATATGAAAGTTAAACTCACTATTAAACCTTAACTTTTCAATATCCAGGTACAAACTGGTCGTTTTCAACTCTTCTGACAGCGGAATGGCATTTTTCCTGTTGTTGGTGAGGCTCAGGCGGAGGAGCTGGGCGAAGGTGTTGAGATATTCCATGGCCTGCTCATTTTTATTCTGTACCACCAGCCAGCGTACCGCATTCATCCCATTGAATAAAAAATGGGGATTCATTTGCGACTCCAGCGACTGGAGGTTGAGCGACTGTATCTTGTTTTCAAATTTGCTTTCCAAAAGCTTTATCCTTCGTTCCTCATTTTTTTGCTGCTGGTCAATGATTTCATCCAGCGCCTCTTCCAACCGCTCGTTTACCTTTTCGATATCCTCCTTCTGCAGGATTATTTTGTCTTTTTGCTGCTTTAAAAGAAAGTTGGATTTCTTCTTGATCCGGATATTCCTGTATTGCATGATGGCAATGATAATGATAGAAAAGAGGCCAATCATGAGAATCAAAAGCATAAATTTCTGACCCTTTAAGGTCTCCGACTGGCTTTTTAGCTGGGTTTGGTCTAATATCCTGTCTTTCTCTAAAAGGGCAATCTGGTTTTCTTTCTTTTCGATAGCATACCGCTTTTCGATGGCTGCAATTTGCGTCTCCTGTTCCATCAGTGCCACACTATCTTTGTAGAGCTGGGAAATCTTAAACGATTCCAGTGCTTTTTTCAGCTCAGATTGTTTTTCATAAATTTCTGCCAGGTCGTTGTATACACCCATTAAAAGTCCTTTGTTGTTGATCTGATTAGCCAGGTCGATCGCTTGCGTATAATAAGCGATCGCAGGGGAATACTGCTGCTTTTCCTTGTTGATATCGCCAAGCTGCTTCAGTACATCGGCCTGCTTGTGGGTATTGTTTAGCTGGCGGTACAGCTCCAGCGACTTCAAAGAGTATAAAGTTGCTTTACTTAAATCGATACCTTCTTTCAGGTAATTCCAACCGAAAAACTCATAAGTAATGGCCAGTCCGAAATCGTCTTTGCGCTCTGTATTGATGGCCAGCAATTGGTTCAGGTATTCCCGTGCCGCAACGTAATCTTTTTTTTCGTTGTAATAGTCGCTGATCGAAAGGTAATTCATGGCTACCCCCAGGGTATTGCCGCGTTGCCTTTCTGCATCCAATGATCGCTTAAAATATGCTAGCGCATCTTCTTCTCTATTTTTGATATAAATCAGCGTATTGCCCAGTCCGTTGCACGATATCGCAATATTTTTCAGGTCTTGCTCCTGCTCAGCAATTTTTAAAT
>LXQK01000195.1 GCA_001683905.1 Marivirga sp. ANT-B6 | reverse complement strand
AACTAAGCTCAAAATTTCCATTTGTAAAGCTAAAGCTATTCTTTTTACTTAAATATTCATATTAATTATCAGAAAGAAGCTAAACTTTTAAAAGAATAAAAGTTAGGTAGGCATGGATAAGGGTGATGAACTAGTTAGTTTATCTTGGATATATTAAAATAAAGCCGTTAAAAAAGCACACGTGTAGCGATGGCGGTTTTTTTTCTTTTAACCAAAAATCAACAATTGTACTTTTAATTTTGCGCTGATCGCTTCTATTCGTTATGGACGCCAAATTATAAGATTTAATCATGAAAAATATCCTGGTACTATCGGCATTTATCTTCTGTTTGTCGGAAAAAATAATCGGACAAAGCAATGAAGACCTGGCTTTGGCCAAGGGTCGGGAAGCCATTAAAATGATGGAAAGCGGCAAGATTGATGAATCTGTCGCCCTATTAAAAGCCGCTATGGCACTGGATCCCAATAATATCGTCTACCCCTATGAAATTGGGTATGCTTATTACCTTGACAAAAAATATGAAAATACAGTAAACATATTATCTGGGCTGATCGAAAAGAAGGATGCGGATGACCTTGTATACCAACTGTTGGGTAATAGCTATGACAATCTTCAGCAGCGTGAAAAGGCCATTGAAATCTACGAGCTTGGGCTGAAAAAGAAACCAAAATCAGGGAAGCTTTATCTTGAACTGGGCAGCATGTACCTTATGAAAAAGGACTATGAAAAAGCTGTTCAATATTATGAAAAAGGAATTGCCGTAGAGCCCAATTATGCGTCCAATTACTACAGGTTAGCCAAATTATTTTTAAATTCTGATGAAGAGGTGTGGGGAATGATATATGGGGAGCTTTTTATGAATCTGGAAAGAAATACTGCCAGGACAGCGGAAATTAGTAAGAAGCTATACGACACCTACAAGAGCGAAATTATTTTTTCGTCAGACACCTCCTTTTCTGTAAGTTTTAGCAAATCTGCTATCGTAAATATCAGTAACAAGAAAGTAGAACTACCTTTCGGCGTCGGGGTGTATGAGCCTACATTGATGATGGAAATGCTAAACGAAAAGGCCATCGACCTTCATTCGTTAGATAGAATCAGGCGTGGCTTTGTCGCCAATTATTTCAAAAATAAACGAGATAAAAAATATCCTAACATTTTGTTTTCTTACCAGAACAAGGTGATTCAGGCGGGTCATTTTGAAGCTTACAACCGATGGATATTAATGAAAGGTGACGAACAAAATTCGGTCCTTTGGCAGGAGGAGAATCCCAGGAAATGGGAAGATTTTGTCGCCTGGTATAATGCCAATGGCCTTGAGTTGACCGATAGAAATAAGTTTCTACGAACACAATATTAGAAGCCAGCGATTTTTTGATCTTTTAATGCCTATCTTATTTTTTTGGTTATATTACCCAAAGAAAATTTGATCAGGCATGGACAAAGTAAATATCAAGGATAAACTGGCGCTCTTCAATGACCACTGGAATCCACGTATTGTTGGTGAACTCAATGGGCAGCAGGTAAAGCTGGCAAAATTATACGGCACGTTTATTTGGCATAAACATGATCATGAGGACGAGCTTTTTTATGTGCTTCAGGGAAGCTTTCAGATGGAGTATCGGGACCGGGTTGTAGAGGTTTGTGAAAATGAATTCATCATAGTTCCCCGCGGGGTGGAGCATCGTCCGATGGCACCGAAGGAGGTCTCGATTATGCTTTTTGAACCCGCCACTACAGTGAATACAGGAGACATCGTTCATGCGCTTACCAGAGATAATTTAGATAAGCTATAGTTGTGGGTTCCCGCCAGCGACCGGAATACAATAACGTTTGCTGTTCTTTTTGCCATCTGAGAAAATACAAGTATTCGCCAACCTATACAATTGGAGTACCACGTCTGATTACAAAAAAATTCAGCCGAAAAGTCTGCGTACTATTTAATTTAATACATTTACTAACTCGCTAACAATCACATCAAACCTTCCATGTACTATATTCTATTTTATAAAACCATTAAAAATTATGTCGAAAAACGTGCATCTTATCGTGCTGAGCATTTACGGAGGGCGCAAGAGGCCTATGATCATGGCGATATGGTGATGGCCGGAGCCCTTGCTGACCCTGCAGATGGCGCCATCCTGATTTTCAAAGGAGAAAGTGCTGCTGTGGCCGAAAATTTTGCAAAGAACGACCCCTATGTGAGGAATGGGCTAATAGAAAGCTGGCATGTAAGGCCATGGACTGTGGTGGTCGGCGGTCAATAAAAGGCCAGCCCACCGACGCGCTGGCTAAGTGACAGTAATTGAGTCTTACCCATTTAGTAGCTTTCCTGCTGATGATACGTCCATATTGCGTAATTAAAGATAGACAAAAACTACGTCGCTATTAGTAGTTCATTTCACGCAAAAATCCGTTTTCTATAAATATCGCGATTTGGTAACGTTAATTTAATATTTTCTTAAACCAATTTAATTCATTTGGGGGGAAAACTCGAGTAGGTTCGTGCAACGATTTAAATATATTATTAGCATGGACTCAGGTAAGGCAGATGACAAATTTCTTTGGGGTGCTATCAAATATAAAGATGACGAATCAGCGCTTGAAATATTATTTAGAAGGTACTACGTAAAACTTTCCGATTTTTCGCAAATGATGGTCAAAGATCACTGTGAAGCCGGAGAAATAGCTGCGGATGTCTTTGTTAAAATATGGGAAAAAAGAAACCAGTTGGAGATTACTCATGTAAGGGCCTATTTGTATATGTCAGCAAAAAACATGTCGGTAAACCACCTGAAGGTCAAAAGTAAAAATCTCACATTTGAGAACATAGAAGCCTTAAATCAAGAGGTCATCTCCGTCTACCATGATCCTTTTCAATTAATCTGTGATATTGAAGAACACCAATATTATAACCACCTAATCAATCAGCTACCCAGTCAGCGAAAAATCATTTATAAGCTCAACAGAAATGATGGTCTTAAATACAAAGAAATAGCTGAAGTTCTGAAAATTTCGATTCGAAGTGTTGAAGATCAAATGATGCATGCTATGAAGTTCCTTCGCGCTGCTTATCGCGGCACAGATGTGATTGGAGATAATAGTTTAAGATAGTCTACAATCTTTTCCGTGCTGAGACTGATTATTTAGTAAATGCACACCGATAATATAGGAACGTGTTATGAAGCAGAACTTCCAAGCTATTATTGGCACATATATTGTTTATGTTCGGTTAATTATGAACTGAAAATTAGACAGATATGAACAGACTCAAAATAGGTTTTATGTTGCTATTTTTTCTTTTTTCTATTGCGGAAGGTTTCTCGCAATCTGATCGGAAAGAAAAAAAGAAATTAGATAGGATTGAAAGAAAAACGATTGAAAGAGCAGAAGATCAAAAGCGGTTGGAAAGCCTTGAAAGTTTAATTAAAGATCAGACCTTTGTTATCGAGGCCTATGCTTTGAGAGGCAAGTACAGCCCTCAGTACCAGGTTAGCCCAAATACGAACTTTATAATGGTGGAAGGCGACAAGCTGGTTCTACAAACTGCTGGCGGATTTTACCCAGGCTATAATGGGCTGGGAGGCATTACGATCAATGGAAACATTATTGATTATGATATTTCAAACTCGGGTGAGAACAATATTTCCCTGATGATCAACTTTGTATCAACCGTATTAGGCCACTCTACTTTGAACATCAGCATGAATGCAGATGGCTATGCAACAGCTTTTGTTACCGATAGCAGGGGAGGCAGAGCCACCTTTAGAGGAGAAGTGGATGCATTGGAAAACTCCAGCGTCTACGAAGGCATGTCAATCTTATAATATAGGGATAAACCCTCTGCCATTCGCATTTGTTATGTCGAGGGAAAGATCCACTCTCGCTTCTATTTTGTTTTCAAAGGAGGCTATCTCAAAATACAAAAAAGGTTAAAAGGCTACCTGAAGAATCGGGTAACCTTTTTTTGAACCCAAAATAATGCTATTTTAAAATGTGAAAATAACAGATAGTCCTATTGGATTTAAAGACTATAATCCCAAACAGCTTATGTTGCTTCCCCCATCGCTGGAAGAATTTATCGATAAGAACCACCCTGCACGAGTGGCACCCAAGTGATTAAACATGTTGATATTTAGCCAATATTAAAAAAATATAAAGGCGGTAGCACATGGAGTGATCATCCTATAATACTATCAAAAATTTTAGTATATGGCTATTTGTGCAATATTTTTTCAAGCAAAAATTAGAGTCTCCCATTAAGAAAATGCCCACTTAATGGCTCTCACGTATGAGCTGTCCTGATCACAATACCATTAATCGTTCTAGAAACTAAAAGCTTTAAGATGCTGTAAAAGATGTATTTGCCTAGGTGGTACTTTTATTATAAGATTCAGGCTATGTTGGTCTGAAGGAAGTTTATACCGATGGCACAAAAATAGAAGCCAACGCCAATCAATTTACCTTTGTACAGCCTCTTCCTTCTTCCCAAAAGTCGCTGAAACCGGGTTGATACTTGTTAGCATGCCTTGTCTTGAAATCACCATCCCTTTCCCTCCTCCACTTTAGAAAGATTTCCGTTCACTATTTATTAACAAACAGATAACATCACCTTTACCGTAGTGAGGTGTCATCTTCTTGTCTTATGTAAAAGAACTACATAATGACAGAAGATACCTTGCGCCTGATCACAAAAGTAATATCATTAGAAGCCTCTGCAGCGGAGAAGGAGGAACTACAAAGATGGACTGCCGCAAGCGAAGTAAATCAGGCATGCTTTAACGATTTTGTAGTGCTATGGGAGAAAACAGGTGAGTTTCGATCTTCTCACAACGTTGAACAAGGGTTACAGGCCTTAAAGGGAAGGATATCCTTTGACAAAAGTCGCACCGACTATGAAATGCCAATCAGCTGCAAAATGGCATCTCTTACGCTACCCCAAAAAATAGCAGCTTCATTTATCCTCTTAGCCTGCGTTATCACTTGTCTATATTTGCTCAAGGAGCCTGCGCCCATGCAGTACAAGACAATGGAAATGCCCTTTGGCAAAAAGGGAACTTTACGTCTTTCTGACGGCTCCGTTTTACAAGTAAACTCTGGTACAAAAATTTCCTTTCCTGTGAAATTTGATGACGATAAGAGAATTTTGAAGATCGATGGTGAAGCGTTTTTCGAAATAGCAAAAGATACAAACCGTCCTTTTGTGATCGAATCAGGAAATCTGGTCGTCCAGGTATTGGGGACTTCTTTTAATCTCAAATCTTATAAAGATGACCATACCATGGAACTTGGCGTGCGGACGGGCAGTGTATCAGTTACCAATAAAACAAAAAATAATACCAAGCTGGCCAACATTATCTATCTGGAACCAGGCGAACTGATTTCGATCAATAATCTTGAAAATACCTTCGAAAAGAAAAAAGCAAACATAGACCTGATCATGAGCTGGACTCATGAAAAGCTCGTTTTTGATCATAAAAATCTATACGAGGTGACCCAAATGCTGGAACGGTGGTATAACATACCCATCCATTTAAAAGACGAAACCTTGAAGGGCTGCGTGTTCAGGGGTGAATTCCAAAATGAAAACTTGCAAAATATCCTGGAAGCCTTGAAGTTTTCGATTGGGATAGAATATCAACTAACAGATAAAGAAGTATTCATTTCAGGAAAAGGATGTTCCACAAAAACATAAAAAAAACATGAAAAAATAAAAAAAACAGAAAAAAATTAAAAAAAACAGGGACATCCGAAAATGTCCCTGCAAGTTAAAACAACCATTTTCCCACTCCATCTATCCTCGTTGGCCGCGAAATATTGAAGTGGAAAACAAATCAATGCCAGAACATCTGGCTTCATCTTAACCTACTACAAAAATATGAAAAATAATCTACTTAGGACAATCCATCTCATGGCTAAGTATTCCTTCAATAGCATACTAGCAGTTTGCACTTTTTCCGGAGTTGTTCTGGCAAATACCATCACGGCTCAAAATATTTTCAATGTTCAGATATCGCTGGAAATTAAAAACGGTGATCTTGAAAGCATATTTAAAGAAATAGAAGATAAAACAGAGTTTACTTTTCTGTATCAGGAACGCATCCTGGAAAATCAAGCTTCCTTGACTGTACATGTATCGAACGAAAGCTTAGGTCACATTTTAAGGAAGATAACAGCTCAAACAGGTTTATCCTTTAAACAGATCAACAGTACAATAGCCGTTCAACAGACTTTCCGTCGCGTTGAGGCAAAGATTCCCCTACAGCTTACGAGATTTCTGGTACAGGGGAAAGTGACTGATGAGGCTACCGGAGAGGGGCTTCCTGGGGTAAATATCATGGAGAAAGGAACTAAGCTGGGCACAGTATCTGATGTTCAGGGCGACTTTGCTCTAGAGGTTGGAAATGAAAATGCGATATTGGTCTTCACCTATATCGGGTACGATAGTCATGAAGAAAATGTAGGAAACCGATCTGTGGTCAATATTCTTTTAAAAACAGACACTAAACAACTTTCCGAGGTGGTGGTGACCGCATTGGGCATCAAAAGGGAGGAGAAATCATTGGGGTATTCCACACAGACAGTAGGTGAAAAGGAAGTAACAGATGCAAGATCCAACAACTGGGCTAACTCATTAAATGGCAAAGTAGCAGGGTTAAACATTATAACGACAGGTACGGGGCCAATTGGCTCGGCAAGGATAACCCTGCGAGGCGAATCTTCTTTAAACCTCGAGAATAACCAGGCTTTGATTGTTGTGGATGGGGTACCTGTTAGCAATAATATGACAGGTACAGGAAGTAGCAGCCACCTTGGAGCCGATAGCCCGGTCGATTTTGGCTCTGCCGTTTCGGATCTAAATCCCGACGATATTGAAAAAGTAACGGTACTAAAAGGTCCCGCTGCAACAGCCTTATATGGTAGTAGAGCAGCCAACGGCGCTCTTATCATTACCACAAAGTCAGGTTCACGAAATGGAAAAGGGATTGGTGTTTCTTTTAGCACCGATGTAAGAGTAGAGAAAGTGGGCTTAAGATGGCCGAATTTCCAGTTCGAATATGGCGAAGGAAGAACAGACGCCTATTATTCCTATCTGGATAGTGAAGATGGACCAAATACAAGTACAAACGTGGCTGCAGGCAGGGCTTGGGGACCAAAGTTTGAAGGACAAATGTATTTTCAATATAACCCTGATGCGCCTGATGGAAGACCTACAGAAAGAACACCTTGGAGAGCATATGAGGATTATATCTCCGGTTTTTTTGAAACTGGTTTAACAACTACCAACCACATCTCACTGGAGGGAAGCACCGACAGAAGTGCAGCAAGGCTTTCGCTAACCCACTTAAAAAATGACTGGATTGTCCCTAATACAGGTTTTGAAAGGATCAACGCGGCTTTATCCATCAACCATATGATATCCGATAAACTAAGGATAAGCTCCAAAGTAAACTATGCCAATAAGAAAAGTGACAACCTGCCGATGTCTGGGTACAATAATCAAACACCGATGTATTTTATGATTATTGGTACAGCACCTAGTATTGATATTGATTGGTTCAAGCCTTACTGGGAACCTGGCCTAGAAGGCGTAGAACAAAAAAACCCATTCAATCCAGGACCAGATAATATCTATCTGCAGAGCTATGAAATGCTCAATAAGATCAATAAACATGGGGTAATCGGTAATATTTCTGCTAGCTATGCAATTTCGCCAAACCTCGATGTAACGCTGCGATCAGGCTTAACGCTGGCCAATGAAGAGAGATCTCAGCAAAGGCCATATAGTATGACACGCTATCCCAAGGGAATGTACCGCCAGCAAAGCATTTTTAATTATGAAAGTAATACAGATATACTTTTAAGCTACCGTGGCAGACTTTCCAGTAAGATAAATTATTCGGTAAATACGGGTGCCAATGCGATGTATCAATATTATAACTTTAATGGTATGTATGCCGACCAGCTGGCTATGCCGGGCGTCTATATGATCAGCAATAGCCTCGACCAGGCTGTGGCAGACCCAAACATCTGGCAGAAGGCCATCAATAGTGTATATATGGCTACTCAGTTCGATTATGAAGGGAAAATTTTCCTCGATATCACGGGAAGAAATGACTGGTCCAGTACCTTACCGGACGGCAACAATTCGTTCTTCTACCCTTCTGTAAGTACAAGTTTTGTCATAGATGAGATGTATACTTTGCCTGAAGCCGTTTCTTTTGCCAAACTTAGGCTTTCTGTGGCCCAAGTTGGAAATGACACTAGACCATTTCAAACGGAAAGGTATTATGACAAAATTTACAGCAATAGCTTTACCAACCCTTCTACCTTATATAATGCAGCTCTAAAGCCGGAGATCACTACCAGTTATGAAGGTGGTATTGACCTGAGATTGTTCAATAATAGATTTGGCATAGACCTGGCTGTTTATAAAAACAACAGCCGAAACCAAATCCTGGCGGTACCATTAGACAATACGTCAGGGTTTACCAGGGCGCTTATGAATGCAGGATTAATTCAAAGCCGTGGTGTCGAGCTTCGCGTGACAGCAAAACCAATAGTCTCTGAAAAATTCTCCTGGAATATTACCCTTACCTGGGCAAGGAACAGAAGTTATGTAAAAGAGCTTGCTGATGGAATCGAAAACCAGATCCTAGCAAGTCGAGGCACAGATATTACAGTGGAGGCCAGAGTGGGTGGCCGGATGGGCGATTTATATGGGAAAGGATTCCAAAGATCGCCAAATGGTGAGATAGTGTATACCACTGGTGGTGTACCAGCAGAGTTAGACCCGAACGTCCGCAAGTTTGGAAATGTCTTTGCCGATTGGAAGGCAGGTATGATCAATGAAGTAACTTTTAAAAGTTTCCGCTTTAGTGTATTGGTCGATGGGCAAATGGGCGGTAAAGTCTGGTCGATGAGTAATCATAAATACAATACCCTCGGAAAAACAAAGGTGACATTGCCAGGACGCGATGGAGGGCTTGTCGGCGATGGCGTCGTATTGAAAGAAGGTGAGTATGTTCCTAATACCACCAATGTCACAGCCCAGCGGTATTACAATGAGTATTATAAGCGTAGCAACGCAGAGACCAATACTTTCGATGCGTCCTTTATCAAACTCAGGGAGACCAGGCTTGAATATAGCTTCCCTAATTCCTTCCGACTATTCCAGAATACTATTCTCAGGTCGGCAAGTATTGCAATCTATGGAAGAGACCTACTGTTATTGACTAAGTTTCCTGCTTTTGACCCTGAAATAGCTACCCTAAACAATGGCACTATTGAGCCCGGCATTGAGATGACCCAATTTCCTTCAACACGAACCTACGGCGGCACATTAACAATAAAATTTTAACATCCTACAACAGGCCTACTATGAAAACTCTTATCTATTCCATCTTGCTTTTAATAGGTGTACTATTTTCATCTTGCACCAATGATTTTGACTCGATCAATACAGACCCGAACCGGCCCAAAGAAATTTTTCCTGGCGTGCTATTGGGGCAACTGCAGTATAAGTTCGTCAACACAGCCATTGGCGGTGCCAGTGGTTTCACGCATGAAATCATGCAGGTTTCGGCACCCCGAAGTAGCCAGAATTATGGGCTGCACCGATATCATATTGCGCCGGACACACAAAGTCGACTATGGACCGATATGTACAACTATATGACTGATGTAGAGGACCTTTATGACATCGCCGACAGGTTGGGACAGGATAATTATAAAGCTATAGCCCTAATCTATAAATCATGGGGATATTCTTTACTCACCGATACGTTTGGTGATGTTCCGTATTCAGAGGCGTCAAAAGCAGCTGAAGGAAATTTTTCGCCCACATTCGACAAACAAAAGGATATTTACATCCAAATTCTTCAGGATCTCGAAATCGCCAATACATTATTGGATCCTGCCAAACCTTTGTTGTATGGAGGAGACATAGTATATGAAGCAACCAATGCAGCGGGAATATTGAAGTGGAAAAAATTCTGTAATTCCCTAAAGCTAAGGCTACTGCTTCGCATATTTAAAAGAGATGGAGAAGTGAATGTCACAGAGCAGCTAACCCGGATATTAGACAACCCTGACCTGTACCCTGTTTTTACAAGCGTCAAAGATGATGCTATTTTCTTCTATCCTGGCTCTTTTCCCTATTTCAACCCATATTTCAATGCTCGAACGCTAGACTGGCGAGAAGGTAGGTATTTTACAGAATATTTTATCAATTCCCTTAATGAGGCCGAAGA
>LXQK01000194.1 GCA_001683905.1 Marivirga sp. ANT-B6 | reverse complement strand
CTTATTCACCCCGTAAATTCTAAATTTTTTATCTTTCCACAAAAATCAGGTAGAACCCTTTTTTTAAGTAATACGAACTTCAATTATCCCTGTTTGGTTCTAGCTTATCCAGATTAGGTATATACGCCTAAAATGTGAAACAAAGTGCAAACGACAGACTTAGTCGCTCCTTGTCACAAATTTAAACGTTCAATACAGTACGAAGCAATTGAATTTCCAAATTAAAATGGACGTTCGGTGACTGCCTTTCATCAATTGATCTTCTCGAATGAGCTTCCAGCGTTGCTCACCAACAAATTTGGTATAATGGCGTTAACCCATTATATTTATATAACCATTTCGTCTGAAATCAATTTAGACATCCATTTATCATTAAGATTTTGAAAAAGGAGTTATTTGTAATTTTAGCATTGATGTTAGCTTTGGTGCGTATCTCCGATGCCCAAATTATTGATGTTGAAAGAAGGGTGAATGTGCGCGGGCAGGTTGTTAATGTGGAAAATAACGAACCAGTTTCGTTTGTACTTGTATACAATTCAGCCAGCAATACCGGCGCCTCCAGCGATTCACTCGGAAGATTTCAGCTTCCTATGCAACAGGGTGATAGCATTATATTTTCCTCTTTAGGGTTCGACAAATTGTTATACATAGCACAGGCCAACGACTTGAGTAAGAAGGTAGATTTAATGGTAGCGCTAAATATCAGAACATACGAATTGAGTGGTGTGGATGTATTTGCTTTTAAATCAGAAGAAGATTTCAAAAAACATATCCTTTCTATGGACATACCTGAGGAAGAAAAGCCAATAGAAATCCCGGGTGTAACCTATTCTCGCGCTGCTTTTCCTCCGGGTGAAGGAGGTATTGCTTTTTCTGGGCCTATTTCCGGGTTATACGATAAGTACAGCAGGAGGGGGAAGTCACACGCTAAATATCGCGAAGCGAAACGAGCTTATGAAGTAAAAGAGCTTGTTGCAAACAAATTAAACAGCGAAGTGGTGCAAGAGATCACAGGACTCGAAGGAGAAGAACTTGAGGCGTTTTTAAACTTTTGCAAGCTTAGCGACGCGTTTGTCACCAATGCCAACGATTATGAGTTGATCGTTGCCGTTCATGATTGTTTTAAAGAATATAAGCAGAAAAAGGGCTAACATTCAGTTGCCCCTTTCTTGCATTATCCCTCCAATATTGCACCCAATTCATGCTCATGCATTTCTCTAGCATCTGCTGTTTTAAACCAGGTAGTACCGTCTATTTTCATCTCATCGCTCAGCACTAATCCAAGCATTGTAAAAGCTACTTTATGGTCAGCCAAAAGCTTCTCTACGATCGCTTGTTTATCGGGATGAACAGATATCACTGCGCGACTTTGAGCTTCACCAAACAGGAAGGCGTCTTTTCTAAACCTCGGATCTGTTTGAATCGCGAAACCCTTGTTGCCAGCCATGGCAGACTCGGCCAGGGCAATAAAAAGTCCCCCGTCTGAAATGTCATGAACAGAATTTACCGCCTTTTGCTGAATAATACTTTTTATCGCTTGCTGTAGCGTATATTCTTTCTCGAGATCGAAATAAGGTGCCGGCGACGCTTTTACCTTATGGAAAGAGTAAAGGTATTCCGAACTTGAAATGTCATCTTTTGATTCCCCTAATAGATAGACCAGGTCACCGGTTTCTTTAAAGTCCAAAGTCATTTTATCCCGATAGTTCTCCAACAATCCTAACATGCCGATCGTCGGCGTAGGAAAAACAGGACCACCATCAGCGGATTGATTGTAGAAACTAACGTTGCCTCCCGTAACAGGGGTACCAAACTTGAGGCAAGCCTTCGCCATCCCTTTGATAGCACCGACGAATTGCCAGTAAACCTCCGGATTGTAGGGGTTGCCAAAATTCAGGCAATTGGTAACTGCGAGCGGTTCTGCGCCTGAGCAGACAATATTTCTTGCAGCTTCGGCTACAGCTATGGCGCAACCTTCTTCAGGGTCCGCATTAACATAACGGGAATTGCAATCAACGGTAATGCTAATTGCTTTGTCGGTACCTTTTACACGTACCACGGCTGCATCGCTCGGTTGATTTGTCGATACATTGTTGGTGCCCACCATAGAATCATATTGCTCGGCAATCCACTTCCTGGAGGCGATATTCGGATGTTTCAGCAGGTGCGACGCCACGACGGTTAAATCAGCAGGTTCCTGAACCTGGCTGATATTGAATTTTTTAAATTCCTGGAAATAGGCTGGTTCAGCGTATTCACGCTCGTATACCGGTGCACCACCACCCAATACCAGCGACTCCGCTGGTACCGTAGCCACCAGCTGATCAGACATATAAAAGTTTAAGGTATCGCCAGTCGTTACAACACCAATCTGGGCACAGTTTAAATCCCACTTATCGAAGATTTGTTGGATCTCTGCCTCCTTGCCTTTCTTCACCACGATCAACATCCTTTCCTGTGACTCTGACAGGAGCAATTCAAATGGAACCATATTTTGCTGACGCATTGGCACCTTGTCGAGCCAGATATCCATTCCATGTTCTCCCTTGGCACTCATTTCTGAGGTAGAACAAATGATACCAGCAGCACCCATATCCTGAATACCAATTACATGGCCTGTGGCTATGATTTCCAAAGAGGCTTCAAGGAGTAATTTTTCCTGAAACGGATCACCTACCTGCACTGCTGGCAAATCATTGACCGAGTCTTCTGATATATCTTTTGAAGCAAAAGCAGCACCATGGATGCCATCTTTTCCTGTGGCGGAGCCAACAATAAAAACGGGGTTTCCTGCACCGTAAGAGGTTGCCTTAGCTACCATATCAGTGCGTACAATGCCTGCAGAAAAAGCATTCACGAGTGGATTCACATTGTAGCAATCGTCGAAATATACCTCGCCACCTACTGTAGGAATCCCAAAGGCATTGCCATAGTCGCCAATACCCTTTACGACACCTTTCACCAGCCATTTTGTCCTATCCAGTTTTAAGTTACCGAATCGTAACGAATTTAACTGGGCAATAGGCCTGGCACCCATCGTAAAAATATCTCTGTTGATGCCACCTACACCCGTAGCAGCGCCCTGGTAAGGTTCCAAAGCCGAAGGGTGATTGTGTGACTCGATTTTAAAGCTACACGCCAAACCATCGCCAATATCCACCAACCCGGCATTTTCTTCACCTGCTTTTGCCAGCATCCGCGGGCTGTCTTTGGGCAGCTTTTTGAGCCAGGTAATTGAGTTTTTGTATGAGCAATGTTCAGACCACATGACCGCGTATATGCTGAGCTCGGTAAAATTGGGCACCCTGCCCAGGATTTGCCTGATATGCTCGTATTCTGATTCAAGAAGTCCTAATTTTTTAGCAGTATCCAGGTCTGTGATTTGGTTTTCCACGCTTGATTTTTTGTTAGTCGGCACAAAATTAAGATAAATGAGAGAATTAACAATGTTACATCGTATTTGATCGCACTTTTGATGCTAGGAAAAACCAGTTTAAATGTATGCGAAACAATAGGCATGTTAATCCAGCACCTTGTTGTTTTTAATATAACGTGCTACATCATCGATCAGCGTATTGTGACCTGACTCCAGGATCTTCAGCGAATAGCTATTCAGCTTCATCAACAGCGTCTGCATATTTTTCTCTGTAATAATTTTGTCATACTTTCCCAGGTACATGTCCACCTCAATCTGGTGGTGATTGATCAGTTGGGCAACTTTACCAATGTCAAAATAAAAACAGCGGAATATGACCCATGATAAATATACCTTTCTCCGTTGCTGCCTTGTTTTCATCTGGCTTTTGGCAAATTTTAAAACCCCCTTATCTACAAGCCTAGCCTTTTTCATGATTTTTACAAGTGTATAAAACGGCTTTGGCTTCGCTACGATGTACCGGAACAAATTTCGAAAGGCGCCGGGATAAGTGGCAAGGCTATACCAGAAACTTGTCTTGATACCATCGGGAGCGATAAGTATAACCTTTTCTACCTGATCAGGGAATGCCTCAACAATGGCCAAAGCAAACTTTCCACCCATACTGAAACCTGTAAGGTAAAAATTATTTAGCTCATGTTCATTTAAAAACTGCTGGATCATTTGTTTCCATATCAGCTTGCTCAAAGGCTCCTGGCGACGCTTCCAGGTGCTGTTTCCATGAAAGAAAATATCGAAACTATAGATGGTATATTCCCTTTCCAACACCTCGGCATACTGATTGAAATGTGCGCTTTCCTGCCCGAATCCATGAAAGGCAAGCATTGCCTTACCACCCTTACCTCTACTGGTATAATGGAGTATGCCCTCTGGAAATGAAATTTGATGTAAATTTTCTTGCATGT
>LXQK01000193.1 GCA_001683905.1 Marivirga sp. ANT-B6 | reverse complement strand
ATAGAAACAAAATTCCCATTCCTGTTTAGATCAATATCTACCAGGCCTTTATAGTGAGGGAATTCAACAGAAATCGAAGTTTTATCACCAAAATTTGGTTCAATTTTAATTTGCTTAAATCCGGCGTTTAATGGCGATATGCCTGATACAATTTTTAAAAAGTGATAGTTTGGGCTCGAACCCCACGCATGGCATTCACTTCTACTTTTAGCGCCAGTTTCCGGCCATGTAGATACATTAAGTTTCATCACTTCTTTCCAGGCATCCAGTTCTTTCAGGTATTCATTCCCTAATCCGCTTTTTTCCAGCGCTTCAAACACATAAAATTGCCAATACAAGGTGGCTACAACCATTTTCTTCTTAGCCAACACCTTCTTCATTACTTTTTTGGCTTCTTTTCCTTCAATTAAGTCTGTTAGAATCGCCAGACTGTTGGTATGTTGGGAGAATAAAGTATCCGAAGCGGGAATATCTGAGAATAAGCCCTTGGAATCATTCCAATATATTTTTTTAATGGATGCGGTGAGCTTTTTTATTTTCTGAGCATATAGCTTAGTGAAATATTCTGAGCCAAATTCTTCTTCTAACGCCACCGCCCATTTTAAAGCCATTAAATAATGTAAGTCTTTCACGGCCGAATATCCATTTTCATCGATAGGCGCCTCCCCCACAACAAAAGCCCAGTCAACAAATTGGTGATAGTCTAATTTTGTTAATGTGCCATCCTCACGCTCGTGATCCATGAAGTACTGAAGCAAAAGCCTCATAATAGGGAGTTTACTTTTGATAAATTCTGGCTCGCTAAAAATCATGTGGTAGTCATATAGCATTCCTATCCAGTAGATTGAAAAATTGGGTATGTAGTAGAGACTATTAGTAGGGTAACGAGCGGATAGAAACCCCTCATCATTGATTGACCAAGAGAATTGTTCGATGGCATTTTTTCCGAGCAAAGGATCGCCATAGTTATAATAGCTCACCAGCATTGCTACTCTGGCATCGCCTTCAAATTGACTTTCTTCATAATAAGGACAATCCATAAAGTGCTCATGTGAGCAAGCAAGCATGGTTCTGTCTCCGATTTCTATTATTTTTGCTATCTGCAAAGAATCATTTGCAGCTCCATTATTTACGTTAAAAGAAGATTTTTGTATAAACGGATAGGAGGTTTGTATGGCGGATATGTTTGTAATAATCAGCGGCTCTTCTTCTGTTTTTATAGATACATCAAGGTATCTATAGGCTCGCCACCACAATGGGGAATAGGTTCTGTCAACTCCTCCATCAAGTATAAATTGGTCGTTTACCCCTACAAAGGTTTTGCCTTCTATTTCGCTTCTATCACCCTTGTTTTTCAGCTTTGGGTCGCCAATATAAGGAGCTTCTACATAGGTAAATTTCACTTTGGCATCTCTACCTTTGCTTACATTAAATACGGGATAAGCCGTTGTCTCAAAGCCCCTATCTAATACAAATCTGCATTGGGTATTTTTGGGAATTATAATTGAATCCCTATTTAATAAAAAGCCATCAGGAATTGTGATATTGTCAAGAAGTCTTACAGCCTGAAATTTTTCTGGTTTTCTTACTTCGTGAGGTAATTTTCTGGGGGTTAATTTCCATCTACTTGCCCATCTGCTGGATTTTGCAAAAGCAGTTTCTATTTCAAAAGCATCTTCCCAGTTCGAATCATCATAATCAATATTTTCCCAGTTCCAAATATATTTTCGCCCATCAATTTTTTCTTTGGAGCCGGCACCATAGTAACCATTTACCTGACTTTTATCTACCAAGCTTGGCGTATATGCAGGGTTGTGTATTGCTTTCCATTGTGCATCTGTATTCAAATAATCAAACTTCTTATCGTCCGCAGCAAGTAAAAACCCAGTTTGTACCGTTAGTTGCGCATCAGGCGGATGCGCACCATAATTCAAAACAACTGCTGAGATTATATTTTTTCCTTTCTTTAAAAATGGGGCTATATCCGTAGATTCATAAAACCAATGTCTTAAATCGCCTCTTAATGGACCGAGGGTAGCAAGATTTCCATTTACAAATAGCTGGTACCGGTTATCGCCTGAAGTATGGACAACTAATGAGTCTGGCTTAGCGTCTAACTTAAAAACTTTTCTAAAGTGGTGCACAGCATACGCTTTAGCGGGAGCATCCCGAGGCATTATCCATTTTGCTGACCAAACATCGTCTAGGGGTACTTTTTGAGAAAAAGCAGAGAAATGTAGATTAGCAAACAGGTAAGCTATTGAAAATAATATCTTTATCTTCATTCAATGTAGGAGTTATGTTTTTGAGACATTGTCACCAGCAAATTTCCGCACTATAAGCTCAGGTGCACAATGCTTATTTGCCTTGTCCAGTCTTTTGGGTTTAGTATATCGATGCAGATTTTATTTCCCGAATGATTCCATCGCGGATGCAGATCGCATCGCACATCACTAATCAGGTATTTTTTCTCACGCATAGGATAATTGCCTAACTGCTCAGCTGAGCCATCGGCGAAATTGTACAACCATAGCGACTTGGTCAACTCATTGAAATGATTCCGATCGGTGGCGAGGAGGTTACCATTAGGTGAAACTGTGCAATGTCCATCATCGATCAGTGATTTTGGAGCTATCTCCTCATAGTTTCCCGTTCCGTCAGTAAAAATATAATGCGACCGTCGTGGATTATTCTCCCCCACGAAGGTGGCAACAATTTCCTTATCATTTCGCCAACCAAAATGTGAGACCGACTTTCCGTATGGAATTGTTTCGACTAAATCGGAGCCATCGATGTTGACTGAAAACATTCCCGACTCTAATTGCTTTTGATCATTCCAGGTTCGGGCAAGAAAGAAGAATCGATTGCCGCTCGGATTGAACTCGGTGTGATTGAACCACATTGGCGTATCTTTCAGTTCGGGATGCCGGTCTTTCAAAAGTTCGTAGACCTGATCTATGGAAACAATCAGTTTGGATTTGCCGGTGGCTAAATCCATGATAAATACGCCATCATCCGCTGGATGGGGATCGTTTGGAAATGGGTCCGCCATCCCTTCATAGCCGACTACTTTTCGAAGCCGACCGGTACGCCCATAACTAATAAATAAACCATTGTCTCCTTGCTTGTCCAAACCACTAACGGGATGTGGAAGAAAATCTTTTGTGCCCGTGCTGATGTCATATATCACTGAACAGAGTTTTCCTTCATTGATATCATTGTAGATAATTTTTTGATTTGGAAATTTTGGATGCCAATGCATCATGGCTCCTTGTTGCATGTTCCAGGCTAAAGTACTTGTGAGTTGTTCAAAATTTCCAGTGTTAACATCTACTAAACCAATCGCAGCAGCTTCTCCTTTCTTTGGAAGCCGATCGATAAAGGTAGTCTCAAGGCTAAGGATGTGGCTTTCTTTTTTGTTCCAGGGGCAAATTCCATAGTAACCAAAAAAATGATTTAGGGGACCGGAGGTGAGAAGCTGAGCTTCATATTTCAATTTGGAAGGGTGCGCAATGAGAGAAGCAAGCGAAGGAGATAATAATGACATAAGGGTCAGGCTTGATACCCTTTTGGTAAATGCTCGCCTTCCTATCGGTGTTTTAGATAAGTCAAACATGAGTAGAGATTTAGTAATGATAATTTACAGTAATATATTCAAAAGATACCTTGTAACAAAATTTTCGCAGCCATTCGGACGTGAATACATCCGAATCAGCCTTTTTTTGCCTCCCTTAGGTTTTCGTCCGGAGTTTTACAGACAATCAGAGAGTCAATCCATGCTATAGAGTTAAAGAACCTTGGCGAGAAAATCAAAGTTGAAAACGGTTTCGGGTATCTATGCTGAGGTAAAATTTTTTGATGGCTTAAAATTCCCTATAGCATAGTTTTTTTGCCTATTCAATTGTACTGAGCAGGGGCTATAAGTCTCTAGGGAATTCCATAGATCAGGCAATGGCATTAACCCGATTCAGGCTAGCGCTATACCCTATGGCAGGTACTAAACACATTTCTGGAATACAAAAAATTACCTTACCTTTAATAAAACATCTGGTGACCATTATGTAAATGTGATGGCCGGCCGGACAATGGAAAGTTACAGGTCTGACGGTAATAGAACTGTTGAGGAAGGTTTTCCATCTGACTATTTTACGTAAACAATTGTCTTCTCCATATGACTATACCAATCGTGCCATTTGCACTTATGGACATTGTTGAATAATTTCAAATGAGCATAATAAAATACTGAAGATGAAACGGACTATTCTTTTATTTATTCTTATCCCGCTATTCGTGTCTGCGCAGAATGACAACTTCCTATTGCCTACTTATGCGAAGCAGCACGAGTACACCCAGCAAAACCTCTACAACCAAGCACACCTTATACCTGCCGGTGTAGAAAAAAAGACCGATAAAGGTCTGCCAAACTTTATCATTGTTTTTGCTGATGATTTAGGGTATGGCGACCTTGGCGTGTATGGACACCCGACGATCAAGACACCGAGCCTCGACCAGATGGCTGCTGAAGGTCAGCGTTGGACAAATTTCTATGTGGCGGCAAGTGTATGTACGCCCAGTCGTGCGGGATTGTTAACCGGCAGGTATCCGGTGCGGAGCGGTATGTGCAGCGACAAGGTGCGCGTACTCTTTCCAAACTCGGTCAATGGTTTGCCTGAGAATGAAATAACTTTAGCCGAGCAATTAAAAAAGGTTGGATATGCCACAGCCTGTATTGGCAAGTGGCACCTCGGTCACAAACCACAATTTTTGCCCACCAACAATGGCTTTGATTATTATTTTGGAATTCCTTATTCCAATGATATGGATCTTTCAACGGATAAAGGATATTGGGAATTTGCCGATTCAATTCCTACGGCATATTACAATGTGCCGCTCATGCGCAATGAAGAAATAATAGAGCGACCTGCTGAACAGCATACCATCACCAAACGGTACACGGAAGAAGCGATATCATTTATAAAGCAGCATAAAGACAAACCATTTTTTGTTTACCTCGCACACAACCTTCCGCACATTCCACTATTTGCATCGCAGGAGTTCAAAGGAAAAAGTAAACGCGGTCTCTATGGCGACGTAGTGGAAGAAATTGACCATGGTGTGGGACAAATCCTTTCCATGTTAAAGAAAGAAGGTCTTGCCGACAACACCATAGTTGTGTTCACATCCGACAATGGCCCCTGGCTTCCTTTCAAAACCCACGCAGGTTCAGCTGGTTTATTACGAGGAGGCAAGGGTACTACATGGGAAGGCGGGATGCGTGAACCGTGTATCTTTTGGTCCCCAGCTAAAATAAAACCAGCAGTGGTTTATGATCTCGGCTCTACCATGGACTTGTTCACAACCTTTAGCAAATTGGCTGGGGTGCCTATTCCTGACGACCGTGTGATCGATGGTGTAGACCTTAGCGGAACCTTATTTCGAAACGAGCAAAGTCCGCGGAAGGGAATTTTCTATTACCATGGAACGCAGTTGTATGCTGCACGGCTTGGCGATTATAAAGCTCACTTTACCACTGAAGGGGAGTTTAGCATGTCTGGCGAGCGAGTAGAGCATGAGACACCTTTGTTATATAATCTTGGCCAGGATCCCTCTGAGCAATTTGATATTGCGGAAGGAAATGCGCAGGTCCTTGAGAATATTAATAAATTTGTGCAAAAACATAAATCCAACCTTGTGGTCGGAAAAGATCAATTGGTAGATCGCGAATAGCATTTATAAATCTTTAAAGTTCCGAACGTAGGACTAATGAAGTTAAGAGGCGATTAAGCTGGCTTGGTGTTTTTAAACCAGAATTTGCGTCCGTTTTCAGCACAAATCAATGTTTATAGCAAACCTAAGCGGAGCGGTAGAAGAGAACCGAGGTTGTAGTTTTGGCGGTTTTTTTGCTTTTAAAGCAAAAAAAGTAACAAAACATCACCTGCAAAACTTTAGTAAATAATATTTAACCCATAGTAGATGACGCTCCGCGTACTTTTCCTTCTTGTCCTTATCTCTTTTAATCTCTTAGGGCAAAAATCACGACTTATAGTTACGACAGATATTGGCCAAGATCCGGATGACGAACAGTCGATGGTGAGGCTTTTACACTACGCCAACGAATATGATATCGAAGGCCTCATAGCCAATGCAGATGCGAATTATGAAAAGGAGCCTCCGGTGCTAAAGGATTTCGTTATACACGACATGATTGATGCATATGCTAAAATTGAAATCAACCTGCGATTGCATGATCCGGTATATCCAACATCTGAACTATTACACTCCGTTGTAAAAAGAGGATGTAGTGGAAATGGCGTGCTCATCCCTTTCAATGAATATATGGGTGAAGGAAAGGATACAGAAGGCTCAGACTGGATTATACACGTCGTTGACAAAAAGGATGACCGTCCGGTGGACATTGCCGTGTGGGGAGGTGCCTGTGATTTGGCCCAAGCACTTTGGAAAGTCAAAAATACCCGTTCACAAAAAGATACGGATGCATTTGTTAAAAAACTGCGTGTATATTTTATTGGCAAACAAGATTCTTCGAACGATTGGATCATATCCAACTTTTCTAACATGTGGTTGATCCTCGCACTTGACAGAGGAGGAGATAAGTGGGAGTCTGGATATCGCGGCATGTTTTGGGGAGGAGACATGAGCAACACCGCTAAGGAGTGGCTTCATAAAAATATAATTGACCTCAATCCACTCGCTGAAATGTATCCCGACAAAGCATACACGGGTGGAGAAAATAAAAACCCCTACATGGCGATGAAGGAAGGTGACTCACCCTCCATGCTCTATTTTATTAATAACGGTTTGAATACCCCGGAGCATCCCTCGTGGGGAGGTTGGGGAGGAAGGTACGTGCTTGAACGCGACCAGTTTTATCGCGATGCCAATGACCGCTTTTTTGATGAACAATCAGGTAAAGAGATAACGTCTCCACGGGCAACAGTCTTTCGGTGGCGTGGCGATTTTCAAAATGATTTTGCTACCCGAGTACGTTGGGGTACACAAAATTATGAAGAAGGAAACCATCATCCCGAAGTAAAAGTCAATGGTGATGGGGGAAAATATACGGGAGTATTTCAAGGAAAAGCAGGGCGCACTATTCGATTAGATGCATCTGCCAGCACGGACCCGGATGGCGATTCATTGTCATTCAAATGGATGGTGTATCCCGAAGCCGGAACGTATGAAGGAACCCTTGTAGTGGAAGGAAGCAATGAAAAAATTGCTACTGTTAAAATTCCAAAAAATGCAAAAGGAAAAACAGTGCACGTTATCCTTAGTGTAAAAGATAATGCTGACTTAAGTCTTACTTCATACAAGCGGATTGTGATTGAGGTGCGCTAACGATCATCTCATTATTTTATTAATCATGAAAATTACTTGTCCTTTTGCTTGCTGATTTTTGCAGCTTTGGTAAGCTATTCACAAAAGGATGACCTTAAGGCAATCGCACAGATTGGCTTAGGCTAAAAAAAAATAAAATGATGTCGATATCGCGGAAGTACCAGAATTGGCGGGGGGCTGCTGAAGGGAAGGCTGTTGTGAAGTGTTGTAAAAAGGAGAAGAAGCAAACTTCAAATCGACAAACTATATTTGCATTTGGTTAAATCCAGAAGCACTTGCAACAACTCAAAAATGATAAATATTCCCATCAGGTCATTATGAATCCATGGCAGGTACGCGATACAGTCAAGCTCGCTCTGATCAATTACCTCACCGATCAGGCCATCAGCACGGCAAAGGAAGTGGTGCTGTGGGATCACGCCCTGTGCGGTCTCGACTATTACCCAACAAAGTTTAAAATCGGATCAGGTGACACAGTCGAGGTTTAACTAGTTTGAAATGAAAACCGGAAGAAATGCTAATACTTTTGTATAAGAATTTGAAACAAGCGAAGATCGAATCAGTCAAGCTTTTAACCAATTTGATTTAAAGAAAAGGAACAAAGTTTACTAAAGTAATGAGAATGAAAAAAAGTTGCTATCTGCTTATTGGAATGGTGATGATAACTTTAGCTGCCAACTCGCAAACCTGGACACATACCATTTCAACCGGGGACGATAATCAACAAGCATTTTTGTGGGTTCCATCAAGTGCTTCAACAGGAATAAGAGGGCTAATTCTTGCTGCTCAAACTGCTGCAGAAGAGGCATTTTCAACCGACCCGGCGATCAGATCAGTAGCTTCGAAAGAGCAATTAGCGATTATTTATTTTAATCCAGCAGGATTCAGCAATTTTGGCAACCCGGATACTAATCCTGCAATTATTGCGAAAGATACCTTGCTCTTAAAATCTGTTTTAAAGAAGCTGGCCCAGAATAGCGGTTTTTCCGAGATAGAACATGCTCCATGGTTAACTTTTGGTCACTCTACTTCGAGTGCCTTTGCCCGTAATGTAGTATGGTGGAAGCCAGAAAGATCATTTGGTGCTATTGTATTTAAAGGTGGAGCTATTTATAAGCCCCGATGGACCGATAAAAGCTTACAGAATGTTCCTCTTCTGGCTATCAATGGCCAGCGCGAAGAATACGGTCCTAATGGTGGCTGTAACCCACCTTTTTATGAAGCTCAACATCGGGCAGTTCGAGATTCACTTATTAAATTGAGGCTTTCAAAACCAGAAGGACATCTGGTTAATCTCATTGTGCCGCCTGGTGAAGGGCACTTTAGTTGGACTTCGAAAGTGGCAGATTTTACCGCCAAATTTATTCAACAAGCAGCAAAGGCAAAAATACCGCGTGATGCCGTTGCTAAAACGGGTCCCGTTTCACTCATTCATCTGGATGAGAAACAAGGCTGGCTCTCCGATACAGCTTTAATGGAGCCACTCAACAGCGCATCGATCAGTTCGTTCAGCGATTATACAAGGCAGAAGCAATATGCATTCTGGCATTTTAATAAAGAAATGGTAGAGGCTTGGCTCAATTTTCATAAAGATGGCTTTGGTAAGATTCTCCAAGACGATATCACCTTCAAAAATGCCGACTATGAATCTTGCGGGATGTTCTACAACCTAAAGGATGTAATTATAAGTGATTCTGGAGAATTTACAGTAGAGGCTACCTCAAACATAAACCCAGAGAAAATAAAGTACCGGTTGGTTGGGGGGCCTGCAATTCATCTAGGTGAGAATAGGTTTAAAATAGATTGGACTAAATTGGGATACATGGATAGGGTACGACTGGTTGCCTATAAAGAAGCATATATTGACTATTTATACGGCGAGCGAGCAGTCCGATTAAAGGTTAAAAAGAAAACCGCCGGACTTTCCCAACAGATAACAATGGCCGAAATTCCGGATCAAATAATAGGAAGTAAATTACACCTTAAACCATTAGCCAGTAGTGGTTTGCCAGTAAATGTTTCTGTTTTTTCGGGGCCCGCAGAATATGATGAACTTACACAAACTTTGCAGTTAAAGAACTTTAGATACGGTGGTTTCCCTTTTGATACAGCAAGCGTGATGATCCAATTATTTCAGCCCGGAAATGCGGTTTATGCTGCTAGTGATATAGTAAAAAGAATAGTCAAAGTTACCGGTGAGGGTTTACATTCGATTATAACCGATTCTCTTATCAATACGGTGCTTTGCCGTGGATGCACTTACCATATACCATTTCGTACCATAGGCAATTTTAGCTCTCAAAATATGTTTATTGCACAGCTTTCCGACAGAAATGGTGATTTTAAAAAAGCAGTTAACATTGGCTCATATAAAGGCCCAAAATCAGGTTCGCTAAAGGTAAAAATACCACGAAGTTTAACTGCGGGAAGTGGATATAGGATCAGAGTATTATCTACAAAACCAATTGCTCGTATCTTAGAAAGTAAAAGCATATTTACTATTTCTAATAACTATTCTCATAAACGGTAAGTATGAATGTTTGGTGTATGAAATATCAAACCTGCGGTTGATTTTAATTGTTATGGGTTTGCTTTTTGCGCGCTGCTACAATACTATAGGATACTTCTTAACCTAAGCTTGCCATTTAATGGTTATACACTGAATAGAAAGAACCCAGGTAACAGATAAATCCAGTGTTCTTTTACGCCATTAATTAGTTTATGATCATTTTATACTTTTATTAGGTTGCATCAGTTTCTGCATTTCAATACCGGCAATCACAAGCCCAAGTAACCCATGGGAATCATTTTCCACGACCGGCCGGTTTCTGTAATACGCTTTGTCTTCGGTACACATTGTTCCCATGCAAATATCTGAAACCTCACCCTTTTCTGATATAACTGAACTTAGCGCTTTCCACCCATTCATGGCATAGGGCTCGTACTGTTTACGATTCAGCCAGCCTTGGTTTATCCCTCTGGCTATTGCCATTGTAAACATAGCAGTTCCACTGGTTTCCTTAAAGGAACCTGGTTCATCAAGCAACTGAGGGTAAAAACCTGTCTCGGTATTTTGGCGTTTGACCAAACCCTTTACATGGTTTTGGTAAATGCGCAAGATCTTTTTGTAGTGTTTATGATCTTTGGGTAGAGACAACAGCACCTCACTTGCTGCCCATATGCCCCAACCGTTAGCGCGTGACCAATACGGCAGCTTAGCGTCCGGCCTGCCTGAGTACCAGGCATGATGGTAGAGATCCTGCTCAGGATCGTACAACTTTTCATGGAACTTTAACACCTGCTCTGCAGCCTGGTCCAATAAGCTTTTTTGTTCCTTTCGGTCTTTGGTGCTTAAAGATGCCTGAAGCATAAAGGGAATCCCCATAAACATATCGTCGACCCACACGGTATGTACGAATGGAGTTTCCCGGGCCAGGGTACCGTCTGAAAGCCTTAGTTGCTGTTCCAATAAGTAGCGCTTAGTTTCCGCTATAAGCGCTTCATACTGCGCTCTTTTTTCGAAATCGGCTTCCATATGCAGACGATAGGCATAGGGAAGCACCGGGGCTACTTTAAAATCCAGCAGCTGAGAATGCCACAACTTGGAAAACCTCGAGTTAAGCTTATTAATTGTATATTTTTCATGCTCGATATAGGGACTTATATTCAGCATAAAATTACAGTAATCATACAGGTAATCATTATATTGCTGCTTTCCTGTAAAATGACCCAGTTTTCCGATTGCCCAGGCGAGGCCTGCGGTATGATAATTCCAATCATACAAGGAACCCCACAAGGGGTGAGCGCCAAAAACATCCGTAACCAATTCCACTTTGGGCATTTCCCAGGTAATAATTCCTTTCTCTGTCTCGTAAAGTCTGGCCAAATGAATTTCTTTATTTGCTCTTAAGTTTTCTGTTACTTTTGATTTAGCCAGGAAAGGGCCTAATATTAACCAATTGGTTAATTGAGATACATCATCTGATATTTGTGCATGATCACTCAAGGAAAAATTTAAAGAAGCCTTTGAAGCATTGACCTCTCCATCTTCGCGAAGGGGGAAAAGTGGCTGTATCATAAACTTCCAATCCTGGTGCTGAAAATTGGTGGATTCAACAAAAACAGTATTACTTCCTTCATTTAAAGAAGCTGTAAATTGATGAGCCAACGCCCATGATCTCTCTTCTTCTCTTAGCTTAAAATCAGCCTCCTCTACATGCTTCACA
>LXQK01000192.1:3101-11595 GCA_001683905.1 Marivirga sp. ANT-B6 | reverse complement strand
TCAGCTCTCCTAAATACTGTTTCAAGTAATTCTTTGTTGATTCTTAAGTACTTTATATTTCAAAAATTTCCTACATTCGTCTAGATATGGGAAATATGCTGACAAGGTTAAAAACATATCCCTAGGTTAGGCACAAGGCAAAAAAAATCCTGCTACAATTTAACATCTCGCTGAATTTCTTAATTTTATGAAATGAAAGGCCTATTTTTAATGGACATTCAATCCATTAAAAGACCTTATTTTGTGAGTAAGACTAAACCTGACCAGAACTTGAGGACAGGAAAGATTGAATGAAAAATAAATTAATATCTTAATTGAAGAGACGATTGCAAACATCACAAGAAATGCAATTTTTTAAAGGAACTTAGAAGCCTTAGAAAGGCGATATTGTAAATTAGAAGGAAACGGCGATAGGAACTCTAGGTAAAAATTCGAATTCCCCTTTGTACGTCATTAATGGAAATACATGTATAACCTAAATATCATCAATGCACAAAAGATATCAGAGTTCACAAAAAATTTACTTGCCTATAAAAAGATCAAAGAGATATCCGAAGTAAAGCTAACCACCGCTCCTACTTCACTATCAACTGGTATTCCCCTTTTTCCCCTTTCTTGTATATCGGCACCGACCAGTGGCCTGGAAGTTCAAAGTTTTTGGGCTTCGGATGCCTACTTTTCCGCTGTTGATAGGTAGGTCTAGCTTTTTCTTTAGGAACAGATGGACCTTATTTCAAATCTTCCGAAAAAGAAATATGTTGCCAAGGTTGCCAACATATTACTAGGTTGGCGGCGGCAATGTGAAAAAAAATGAAAAAGTTAACTATAGCCATTCCCCAACGCAAAAGACATTTCGATGCTAATATTCTTAACGTTTGTTACAACGGTGGTGGAGAATTTATCGGATTTGAAAAACTTGTTGACGGAAGAGAAAGGACAATCTTAACTCCGTTTGATTGACCTCGACAAGGAATATCATATAGAGATTAGTAATTCATTTACGGACTTTCTAACGGACAACGGAGAAAAATGGTTTAAGGAAAATGAAGCAAACTGGAAAAATGGCAGCTGCTAACAGGCGTTGGCTGTAATTTTTACCGACATGTGACTTTCACCCGACAATGGGATTATAAGGACAAAAAATAATCATGCGACTAATATTTTTAAAAGCACTCATAGTTTTAATATTAACAAGCTGTTCAGAGAAGGAAGCTTTGACATTTGACGAAGAACTTCAAAAATTAAGCGACAAATCACAGACATTTGCTATCACAAATGACCAGGCTGACACAATTGTAACTAAAAATGGCACGAGAATAATTATTCGGCCTAAGACTTTTGTATTCCATGATGGACAGGACGCAAAAGAGTTAATTAAAATCGAGTTAAGGGAGGTATTTGATAGGTCCGACATGATTTTAAATGGTCTAGGAACGGTATCCGATGGACGACTTCTCGAATCTTTTGGAATGATTTACCTAAGAGCAACATCGGGTGACCGAGAACTGAAAATAAGAGACAATGAGTCGATAGCACTTTCGATTGCCAATAAAAGAGAAGGATTCTCTGGAGAGCTATTTTATGGTTCGGAATCTAACAGCCAGTTAAATTGGGAATATGCGGGAGCAACGACAGACACTACTGAAGTAATTGAAACGATAATCCCGATGTCTGACGGACTCGCCTCAATTAAAAGAACAACATATAAATTTGTCAATGGCTTGAGGGAGTTTGTTTCTGATACGCTCTTCATAATAAAATACGAATGTTGTCTAGACTCAGTGGAGGAGGTAGTAGGAGATACGGTGTACTACATCCCAAAATTCTATGAATTCGAATTAACAAATCTAGGGTGGATAAATTGTGACCGATTTATTGACATTATCAACAAGGTTGATTTAGATATTGAACTAAAAAACTTTAGCCAACCAATTGGTTACATAGTATTTAATGATATAAATTCTGTGGTGGAAGTACTGTTTAATGCACAAGGGAAAGCAATAGTCCTAAATTTGCCAAAAAATTATCAAGCTGACTTAGTTATACTAGACAAAATCAAGGACAACTTCATGTGGACAAAGCAAGAAATAAGAATTGGGACAGACAGTAGACTGACTTTAGAGACGAAAAAGATAAAGGAGGACGAGTTAAAAGTTGAGTTAAAAAAAATAGACAAGTAAAAACGATGGCCAATCGTGTAGACGGCCATGAACCAAAAGCCCCGGTGCGCCTCATACCATCAGAATTCGGTGCATAACGGCCTGATCTATTGAATGGATGTCCGTAATCCCAGTCTAATGTATTAACATCGTCCCCGGGCATACCTTGCGTGAAGGATAGAGCGGAAAGCCCGGACCACCACGCCTAGTCGCATGCTATGGGCCTTGCTGCCTGCTGGTGGGAGGACTTGCAGCGATAGCCTGACCCCCTTTTGCCGCGAGGCAAAAGATGGGGGCACGCCCAAAAGACTCCACACCTTAACTGTCAGGCTACGACTTCGTTTCTGATGATGGTTTGTGTACGGTCGGGGCCGAGGGAGATGATATTGACGGGCACCTTGAGCTGCTGCTCCAGGAAGGTGATGTAGTCGGTGATTTCCACGGGCAGGCTGTCGTACTCCTTTTTGTCCTTGAGGGGCTGGCGCCAGCCTTTGAAGGTCTTATAGATTGGGGTAAATTGCTTGTCGGTGATCTCGTAAGGAAACTTGTCGGTAATGTCGCCTTCCTCGGTTTTGTAGTGTGTGCAGACCTTGATCTCTGGCAGTACGTCGAGCACGTCGGCTTTCATCATAAACAGCTGTGTGACGCCGTTGAGCATGATGGCATATTTTAGCGCAGGCAGATCGAGCCATCCGCAGCGGCGTGGCCGGCCTGTGGTGGCACCAAACTCGTTGCCTTCTTTTTGAATTAATTTACCCGTTTCGTCATGGAGCTCGGTTGGAAACGGGCCGCTGCCTACGCGTGTGCAATAGGCTTTGAATATACCGTATACCTCCCCTACGTGACTTGGCGCTACGCCTAGCCCTATACAGGCACCTGCTGCCATGGTATTGGAACTGGTGACGAAAGGATAGTTACCAAAGTCGATATCCAGCAGGGAGCCCTGGGCCCCTTCCGCTAAAATGGTCGTTTGAGAGTTGATGGCCTCATTGATGATGTATTCGCTATCCACCAGCTGAAATCCTTTGAGGAACTCGATGGCTTGAAAAAATACACTTTCGTGCTCTTCCAGTTCGTAAGGGAATGCGTAAAAGTCGAGGATGGTCTTATGCTGCGTCACCAGCGCATTGAATCGGTCGCGGAAATCAGTGGCCAGGATATCTCCCACCCGCAGTCCCTGTCGGGCAACCTTGTCCTGATACGCAGGACCAATTCCTTTGAGGGTTGAGCCTATCTTATGGTCGCCTTTGGATTTTTCATATGCTGCGTCGAGCAACCGGTGGGTAGGCAGGATAAGCTGCGCTTTTTTGGAAATGAAGAGGTTCTTCTTGAGGTCCAGGTTGTACTTCTGCAGGCCTTCGATCTCTTTTTTGAGAATAACAGGGTCCAGCACGATTCCATTGCCTATGATATTCTTGATGTCGTTTCTGAAGATACCTGATGGTATCTGGTGCAAAACATGCTTGATGCCATCGAATTCTAACGTATGCCCTGCATTTGGACCGCCCTGAAAGCGGGCCACTATATCGTATTTGGGTGCCAGATAGTCAACAATTTTGCCTTTTCCTTCATCTCCCCACTGTAACCCTAGTAAAACATCTACCTTCATTTCTTCTGATTTTACAAATATTCCTTCCTCTTAACCAAGGTGTAAAGATATATTTATATTATTACTTTTGATAATTTTTGAATGGCCTCTTCCTGATTTGCTGCAATATTGAAGATGGAATTTAATTTTGCGATAATAAGCAGCTTTTTTACCTGCTCGGAGGGGCTTATTAAAAACAGCTCGCCGCCTTTGTTCCTGAACTTGGTGAGTAAGGTGATGAGGTACCCCAACCCGCTGCTGTTGATAAACTTGATTTCTGAAATATCAATGGCACAAAGTTTCAAATTATCTTCAATGGTGTCGTCTATTAAAACGGACAGGTCGAGGCTGGAGGTGATCGCTATGAGATCGCCTGATAACTTAAGCATCAATATGCCATCTTTTACTTCCGAGGTATAATTCATATGTATTACAGGCCTACAGGTTCTATTCTGTTAATTTGTTAATTCGTGTTCCTTACTCTTTCTTTCAGTGTTTTAGTCGCGTTTCCCTTTGCGCGACAGTCGCCACAGATACCATATAAATTTAATGAATGGTGAAGGATGTCGAAATTGAGCAGCTCGCCCACCATGGTCTGAATATTATGAATGCGCGGATCACAAAACTCAACTACTTTATGGCAATCGGTACAAATTAAATGATCGTGTTGTTTATAGCCGTAGGATTTTTCGTACTGTGCCAGGTTGCGGCCAAACTGGTGTTTGCTGGTAAGATCGCACTCTACCAGCAGATCGAGGGTATTGTATACCGTCGCCCTGCTTACCCTGTAGTTTTTGTTTTTCATACTGATGTACAAAGACTCCACATCAAAGTGGCCCTCGCGGGTATATATCTCTTCCAATATAGCATAGCGCTCAGGTGTTTTACGCAGCCCTTTATTCTCCAGGTATGCAGTAAAAATCTTCTTTACCTCTGCAAACATTCTTTCGTTTAATGCCATTGTTTCTGCCTTCTGTTAAAGTACAAATATAGGTATTATAAATTAAGATGAATATCAAATATGGATAAGGTGCACTGCCCTGGCGATCGATTCGCTTAGGAGTCGAACCTGCTGATGGAAACTACGCCGTTGACGTTCTCGAGCTTCTTGGTGAGTAGATCCAGATGGCGGGTGTCGTGCACATATAACATGATGTTGCCTTCGAAAATTCCGTGGTCAGTGTCGATGGTCATAGAGCGCATATTTACCTTGAGCTCGCTGGAAATAATACGGGTGACATCGTTGATGAGCCCTACCCTATCGGTACCCACAATCTTTAGTCCGGCCAGGAAGGCTATTTTCTTCTTTGATGTCCACTTTGCTTTCACAACGCGGTAACCGTAGTTCGATAGCAGCTCTACCGAGTTGGGACAGGAAGTACGGTGGATCTTAATGCCTTCATTGATGGTAACAAAGCCAAAAACGTCGTCGCCGGGAATTGGGTTGCAACATTTGGCGAGTTTGTAATCGATCAGGTCCATATCTTCACCTATCAGCAGCATATCGCGGTCCTGGCCGCTGATAGTGGCGATCGCCTTTTCGAAAGACTTGCCGTCCAGTATTTTAGCACGGGGGTGGTTGGTGGTTTCCTTTTTTACCTCTTTGAATTTCTTGATGTCTTTGCCATCGATGATGCCAACGCCAATCTTATAGAACAGGTCTAAAGGCGTTTTTTCTTCAAAAAAGGCGCGAAGCTGGTTGATGGTCTCGCTGTTAGGCTCGATTTTCATCTGCTTGAGCTTGCGCAGCACAATTTCTTTTCCTTCTACGGCAGCAGCTTTCTTTTCTTCCTTTAGGACGTCTTTTATCCTGGCTTTGGCCTTTGAGCTGACGACAAAGCGCAGCCAGTCTTCGCTGGGTTTTTGCTTGCTAGACGTTAGGATCTCTACCTGATCGCCATTGTTCAGGATATAGTTGAGCGGCACGAGCTTTTGGTTTACCTTGGCTCCAAGGCATTTCGCCCCTATTTCTGAGTGGATTTCAAAGGCAAAATCCAGCGCTGTGGCGCCGTTAGGCAATGTCTTCAGCTCGCCTTTTGGCGTAAACACAAATACCTCTTCGTTGAATAGGTTCGAGCGAAAGTCGTCGACAAATTCCAGGGCAGACGAGTCGTTTTGCTCGAGCATGTCGCGTACCCTGCTGATCCACTGCTCCAGGCCCGAGCCCTTTACCTTCCCATCGTTGTCTTTGTATTTCCAGTGGGCAGCATAGCCCTTTTCTGCAATGTCATCCATCCTTTTAGATCGGATCTGCACCTCTACCCATTGGCCTGTAGCGCTCATGACGGTAGTATGCAGCGACTCATAACCATTGGCTTTTGACGTACTGATCCAATCCCTTAACCTGTCGGGATTGGGCTTGTAGAAGTCGGTAACGATGGAATATACCTGCCAGCAGGCTGCCTTTTCGTTCTCAGGGGTAGTTTCTACAATAATGCGTATGGCAAAGAGGTCGTACACCTCGTCGAAAGGGATGTTTTGCTTGCGCATTTTATTCCAAATAGAATAGATGGACTTGGGTCGTCCTTTGATCACAAAATCCAGGTTTTGGTCCCAAAGTTCCTTTTGTATAGGGGCAAGAAAGTTCTTGATAAATTTGCTCCTTGCCAGCCTGGTGGTGTTGATCTTTTCTACGATATAACGGTAATGCTCTGTTTCGGTATATTTGAGATACAGGTCTTCCAGCTCCGATTTGATGGAATATAACCCCAGGCGATGTGCCAGCGGCGCATATAGATAGATTGTTTCGGATGATATTTTAAGCTGATTGTTGCGGGGCATACTTTCCAACGTACGCATATTGTGTAGCCTGTCGGCCAGCTTTACCAGGATTACACGCACGTCTTCGGATAGCGTGAGCAGCATTTTACGGAAATTTTCCGCCTGCTGCGAGCTTCCATGCTCAAATACGCCGGATATTTTTGTCAGACCGTCGATAATTCGGGCCACTTTAGGGCCAAAATCGCGGGCGACATCCTCGATTTCCATTTCGGTATCTTCTACCACATCGTGCAGCAGCGCCGCTACGATGGAGGTGGTCCCTAGCCCAATCTCGTCGACACAAATTTGGGCTACTGCAAGGGGGTGATAAATATATGGCTCGCCGGACTTACGGCGCATTTCTTTGTGCGCCTCAAGCGAAGTACTAAAGGCTTTTCTGATGACCTTGGCATCCCCGTCTTTTAAAACAGCTTTGGCATGCCGCAACAACTTTCTATACCTTCTTAATATTTCTTTCTTTTCGTCTTCCAGATCAATTGTCACCATACCATACAAATAACAAATATTTCATGAAAAGATATATGATATTTGCTAAAATATTTATTTTGCATATTGTAAATAATATTTATTTAGCTACCTTTGCCTTCCAATTACCATAGAGCGGATGTGGCGAAATTGGTAGACGCACTAGACTTAGGATCTAGCGCTTTACGGCATGGGGGTTCGAGTCCCTTCATCCGCACTCTCTAACCCTCTCTCCAGATGTGAAAAATGTCGGGATGGAGGGTTTTTAGTTCAATTATCCATCATAAATTCAAATTGCTTTGGACATTAACTTAGAAAAAAACAATAACACAGAAGCTTCTATTAAAATTACGTTAAATGAAGCTGATTATCAACCTAAAGTTGAAGAAAAATTAAAAGACTACAGCAAGAAAGCCAGCATCAAAGGCTTTAGACCGGGCAAAGTACCGCAAGCATTGATTAAAAAGATGTATGGCAAGGGTTTACTTGTTGAGGTAATCAATCAAATGCTATCGCAAGCCATTCCTGACTATATCAAGACCAATAAACTACCGATCCTGGGTGAGCCCCTGCCTGATACTGAAAATGCGGAAAGCATTGACTGGGACAACCAAAAGGAGTTTACCTTTACTTATAATATCGGGTTGGTGGATGAGTTTACCTACAATCTTAGCCCTGAGGTGACGGTAGATCAATATCAAATTGAGATGGACGACAAGTCGTTGAATGACACCATCGATAGCCTCAGAAAGCAATATGGAAGAATGACCAATCCTGAGGTAAGTGAGGCGGGAGATTCTTTATATGGCGATCTTAAGAATGCCGATGGAAGCGTGGAATTGCCGGTGCTATTGTCGATCGATGATGTGGAAAAAGCACACCAGGACAAATTTATCGGCGTAAAGAATGGAGATACGATCACGTTCGACCTGCAGCAAGCAGTAAAAGAAGAAAACATCGAAAAAGTATTGGGTAAGCCCGTGGCAGAAGTGGGGGATTTGAGTGGCACATTTACCTATACTGTAAAAAATGTAAATAGCCAGGAGCCGGCAGACCTCGACCAGGAATTTTTTGACAAGATATTCGGAAAAGACGTGGTGAGCTCTGAAGAGGAGTTTAGAAATAAGGTCGAAGAAACCATCAGTGAAAACTACAACAGGGAAACGGAACAATACTTGTTGAAATCGATCCAGAAAAAGCTGATCGAAGACACGCAAATTAATACACCCGATACTTTTTTAAAAAAATGGTTGCTGGCTACCAACGAGGGAAAGCTAAAGGAGGAAGATATAGACCGGGAATACGGTCATTACCTGAAAGAACTAAAGTGGAACCTGCTGCAGAATAAAATTGGCGAGGAAAACAATATTAAGGTAGAAAATGAAGATGTCATCGAAAAGACCAAGGACTATATCAGGATGCAGCTTGCATCTTCCGGCATGTCGGGCCAGTTAGAAAATAACATGGATATATTTGTGGATAATTTCTTGAAGAGCGAGAA
>LXQK01000192.1:0-2937 GCA_001683905.1 Marivirga sp. ANT-B6 | reverse complement strand
TCAACCAGAAAAAAGTTGACGTAGAAGAATTCAAGCAGATCGCGATGAACTAAGTAAACTGTTTGAGAGTTATTATTGAAGTCCTTTTAAAAAAGGACTTTTTTTTTAAATTTGTACAAAACAAATTTTAAACGACAACGAAAATTATATGATAAACGGACAGGAATTTAGAAAGTTTGCTGTAAAAGGGCAAGGCATCAGCGGCTCTGTATTTGATAGTTATGTACATCGTGTTGAAAATAGCCATCGCGTTGAAAACATGACGCGTGCAGTTATAGAAGAAAGGCCTACCAACTTTCGTGAAATTGACGTTTTTTCCCGTCTGATCATGGACAGAATTATCTTTTTGGGCATGGGCGTAGATGATAATATTGCTAACATCATTACCGCACAGCTCCTGTTTTTAGAGTCTGTAGATTCTAAAAAAGATATACTCATGTATATCAATAGCCCGGGTGGTTCGGTATATGCCGGTTTGGGTATCTATGACACCATGCAATATGTAGGTCCTGACGTGGCTACAATTTGCACAGGATTAGCCGCCTCTATGGGTGCAGTGTTGCTGGCAGGTGGTGCCAAGAACAAGCGTTCGTCGCTTCCTCATGCCCGTGTGATGATTCACCAACCTTCGGGCGGTATGCAGGGACAATCTTCGGATATGGAAATATCTGTACGGCAGATCATCGAGCTTAAAAATGAGCTTTATGAAATCTTAGCGCTCCACAGTGGTAAGACTGTAGAGCAAATCGAAAAGGACTCTGATCGTGACTACTGGATGCGGGCAGAAAAAGCCAAAGATTATGGTCTGATTGATGAAGTTTTGATTAGAAAAAAATAGTATAGCACAGGCTTTGTGCAGCGCAGCATGCGATGGTATGCTGCGTTGCACACGACCTTCAAGATATTGGATGAAAAACATAAAAGATAAAAAGATGGCGCAAGTTACCTGCTCTTTTTGTGGTAGAAATAAGAAAGACGTAGATCTGATGATATCGGGCATTCACGCCCATATCTGTGATAAGTGCATAGTTCAGGCGCAGCAGATTCTGGCAGAGGAAGTAAAGACCAAGAGCAAAGTCGGAAGCCCCAAGTTCAATCTGATGAAACCGGTTGAAATGAAGGAGTATATTGACCAGTTTGTTGTTGGGCAGGATGACGCCAAGAAGGTGATGTCTGTTGCCGTCTACAATCATTATAAGCGGTTGATGCAGCCTACGCTGGATGAGGATGTGGTAATCGAAAAATCCAACATCATCATGGTGGGAGAAACCGGTACAGGCAAGACCTATCTTGCCCGCACGCTAGCCCGCATCCTGCAGGTGCCATTTTGCATTGCGGATGCTACTGTGCTTACTGAAGCAGGCTATGTAGGTGAGGATGTGGAGAGTATCCTTACCAGGTTATTACAATCGGCCAATTACGAGCTGGAAGCTGCGGAAAGAGGTATTGTTTATATTGATGAGATTGACAAAATAGCGCGTAAATCTGACAATCCATCCATCACCCGTGATGTAAGTGGTGAAGGTGTACAACAGGCATTGTTGAAGCTGCTGGAGGGGACATCGGTAAACGTACCACCTCAAGGTGGCAGAAAACACCCTGATCAGAAAATGATTGCGGTGAATACTGAAAATATTCTTTTCATCTGTGGTGGTGCCTTCGATGGCATTGCGCGCCATATCGCCGCGCGCCTGAACACCTCGCAAATGGGCTTTTCGTCTGTCGTAAAGCAGAAGATACAAATGGAGATCAACAAAGAAAACCTGTTGCAATATGTGACGGCCCAGGATCTAAAAAGCTTTGGGTTGATTCCCGAATTGATCGGGAGATTACCGGTACTCACCTATCTCGATCCTTTGGACAAGGATACCTTGCGGCAGATTTTGACGACACCAAAAAATGCGCTGGTGAAGCAGTACAAAAAGCTATTTGAGATGGAAGGTGTAGAACTGGAATTTGAACCTGCCGCACTGGAGTATATTGTAGAAAAAGCCGTGGAGTTTAAGTTAGGAGCCCGTGGCCTACGTTCTATTTGCGAAGCCATTATCACTGATGCCATGTTCGAAATCCCCTCGCAGGAGCTGAAAGAGAAGCTGGTTATTAGCCGGGAATATGCCGAGGAGAAATTCGATAAGTCGAAATTCAATAAGCTTAAAGCGGCTTAGGGTGCACTAGGAAATGAATTCAAAAAAGCCTCCTGAAAATTCAGGAGGCTTTTTTGATGTAAAAAGTATCTACTCAATTCAAGCGAAATGAGCGCTTCCGGCTAGTCTTTAACTATGACGATTTGATCTTCTTTGATATAGGCTACCGTACCTTTCCAGGCGATTTCTACCCAAACATCCTTCCGCCCGGTAACGTCCACCCTATGACCGTTTTTGACAACCTCAAGCACGCCGGAGCCTGCTGATGGGCCTCGCATCAGATAAGCACTTTGCTGCCTTATAATGCCCTTATGATAACTTTCACTGAAATTAATGAAAAACAGGATGTTCAGCAGGATTAAAATGAATAGGGCGCCAGCCCAAACTGGCTTCTTTCCGGTCTTCCTTTGCTGTAAAATCATGAGGGTAAAGATGAGCAAAGCAAAGGCCATGGAGCCATAAATGATCTGGCTCCGGTATTGCCTGTAAAAGGTCAGGAAATAATCTGCATCGGTATATTCATAACCGGTAAGCTTATGCTTTTTGGCAATCTCCTCCATTTTAGTAAGCACTGCCTCGTTAGAGGTTTGTATATAATATAAGTTGAGAAAGTATAAGGCGCCTGTGACATCGCCCAACCCTTCTTTGATAAAGGCCATTTTCAAAAGCATCGTCGGAGAAACCCTTCCCTGTTCCATGATTTTGGCATATAAATCGAACGATTCTGTGTACTTTTTGCGTAAAAAAAGGGAATCTGCAGATTTTAACAACGGCTTATTGACCGTTGTTTTTG
>LXQK01000191.1:386-5541 GCA_001683905.1 Marivirga sp. ANT-B6 | reverse complement strand
TAGCGTATGCTTCTTTCCCTTTTTCTTTTTCTCATAAAAAGAAATGGACGGCTTATTTCCTAGCCAAACGACATGGGCATTTTCCTTCGTTGATCTCGTATCCGGCTGTATGATGGAATTTTCGATAAAATCATATGGTACAGCAGTATTCGGCACAATAAAATCAAACCATTGCTGCAACGGCATCTCAAAGCCAATGCCATGCATATAGTTAAAAAGTGCTTTTGCCAGTCCAGGTCCGAACTGCTCATGCTTACAGCCCGTGGGGTCATCATGGGTAAGGTCGTTATTGGCAAAAGCCCCCATATCAGGGCCAACCCGAACAACACCAAAAGCCTCCGGATTCAGACCGACGGGGCTATGGGCTGTCATAGCGAAAAGGTGCCAAAAGCCAGACTGGATAACGCCATTGAGAAATAGTTGCCGCACCATTTCCAGAGAATCTATCGTTTCCTGGGCCGTTTGCGTAGGGAAGCCATACATCAGATAAGCATGTACCATAATGCCAGAGGCGGTAAAATGATGGGTAACCCGGGCAACCTGCGCTACCGTCACCCCTTTTTTCATGCGTTCTAATAACCTGTCTGAAGCAACCTCAAGGCCGCCTGACACGGCAATACATCCGGAAGCTTTAAGCAGCCTGCAAAGATCGGTGGTAAAGCTTTTTTCGAACCGTATATTGGCCCACCAGGTCACCGATAAATTTCGACGAAGTATTTCCAGCGCGAGCTCCCGCATCAGGGCGGGAGGCGCAGCTTCATCTACAAAATGAAAACCTGTTTCTCCTGTGGCCTCTACCAATTCTTCCATCCTGTCGCACAACAACGTGGCATTCACTGGTACATAATTTTTGATATAGTCTAATGAAATATCGCAAAAGGAGCATTTTTTCCAATAGCATCCATGGGCCATGGTAAGTTTGTTCCACCGACCATCACTCCACAGCCTATGCATGGGATTGATAATTTCGATAACCGATAAGTAACGGTCCAGCATTAGATCTGCATAATCGGGGGTACCGGTTTTGTGAAACGGGAAATCCGCTTCTTTTGCCCCATTATAATAGACTACCTTGCCTTCCTGTAATGTAAATGTCCTTTTCAAGCCAGTTACGCCCCTTTCCCCTTGAAAATGCGCCAGTAAATTTAACAATGGCCTTTCACCATCATCCAGGGTGATATAGTCGATATACTTAAATACCCTCGGGTCAGTGAGCGACCGCAACTCGGTATTAGGATATCCCCCGCCCATAATAACTTTGATGTCCCGGTATGTTTCTTTTATAAACTTACCACATCGGAGGGCGCCGTATAAATTGCCGGGAAAAGGAACAGTGATACAGACTATTTTCGGTTGTTGCGTCGCAATTTTCTTTTGCAATAAGGCAATGAGAATATCATCGATAAAGCTGGGTGTCGCTTGTAGGGTGTCCTCCAGGCCATCAAACGAAGTAGCAGACCTACCTAACCTTTCAGCATAACGGCTAAAGCCAAAATTTGAATCGATCGTTTCCTTTATCAAATCAGCAAGGTCTTCCAGGTATAACGTGGCCAGGTGCCGGGCTTTATCCTGAATGCCCAGTGAACCAAAAGCCCATTCCATATCTTCAAGCTGATCAAACCTACTGGCTTGTGGAAGAAAATCACCTTCGCATATATTATAGGCAAGCGTAGGATTTTTATGTTGCAAGAACCGGATAACACCATCTATTGTACCGATGTATTCCCGCTCTAAAGTGATTATTCTTTGCGCATTCGCAGAAAATATTTTGTCCTGAGGTAATCTCGAAAAGACCGCCTCCAGCCCTTTTTTCGAAAATATTTGATGAATAACTTCGATGCCCAGATCAGCCTGAAATGAGGTGATGCCTTGTGTATTTAAAAAACCTTTGATGTAGGTAGTAGCCGGATAAGGCGTGTTGAGTTGTGTGAACGGTGGGGTAATTAATAAGATTGGTGGATTCACAGGAAACTTGCTTTATTTACAAAAATCGGAAACTTAACGGTAAAGCCAATAAAATATTTCTTATGTTCAACGATCAATCCGTAATAACTTCCTCCTCATGATCAGGTTCGATATGAATAAGTACTTGCCCTAAATTGGATATTTTTTCTACGAGGGCATCTTTCAGCCTGTGTGCTAAGTCATGCCCCTCCTTCACCGAAATTGCCCCATCAACGATGGCATGCAAGTCTACATGATACATAAAACCATTCTTTCTAATCAAACATTTCTCGGTTCCCCGGATTCCATCAACTTGATGAGAAGCTTCCCTGATCTCTTTGATGAGATCGTCATAGAGGTGTTCATCCATAAATTCGCCAAGAGCGGGTCTGAAGATTAGGTAGCTATTGTATAAGATGAAGGCAGAAGCAAATAGTGCCGCCCAGTCATCGGCTGCCTCATACCCTTCTCCAAAAAATAATGCCAAAGCAATACCAATGAAGGCCATAATGGATGTAATGGCATCGCTTCGGTGATGCCAGGCATCTGCCTTCAATGCTGAGCTATTCGTTTCTTTGCTTTTCCTGACTACAACCTGATAAGAGACTTCTTTCCAAAGAATGATACCCCCCAGTACAAGCAAGGTCCAGGGCTCCGGAATTTCATGAGGTGTTTGTATATTCTGAACACTCTCGTAGGCGATTACAGTGGCGGAAGTCACCAAAAATGCTACCACTACGAAGGTGATGAGCGATTCTATCCTGCCATGGCCATAGGGGTGATTCTTATCGGCCGGTCTGCTGGCGTATTTCAGCCCGAACAAGACAAACAAAGAGGAAAAAATATCGGTTGTCGATTCTATGGCATCGGCAATGAGCGCATAGGAATTGCCAAATACTCCTGCCAGTCCTTTGATGAGGGCTAAAGCAGTGTTACCGGCAATGCTAAAATAGGTTGTCCTAATAGCTTTTTCCTGATTTGTACTCATGAAGATCAATGCTATGTTTAAAGCCTTATGATTAGAGAAAAAAAAAGGCTGTAACGAAACTTGCAGCAATAGTAAGCTTCTAAAACCACATGCCAAAGATAATGGGCCAATTTTTAAAGCAGTAGTAATTAGTGGCAGTCCAAAGGATGCGCTTTTATCTACTTCTACTTCAATCGATCGGATAGCTCTATCGTTTTGTGTTATCCTGGTACGACGACCCCTCTGGCGGATAAAGGATTGAATTTCTCAAAACTTGGATCATATCTTCATCGAAATAGGGAATGGACATCTCACCGTTTGCCCGCCATTGATTCACTTTCTTTTCTGCTTCTTCGGTCTTTTCCGCCGACAAACCCGTATCCTTAGCCAGATAGATGGTTTGAGAAGGAAATGCAAACCCCGTTCCACTGGCTTCCACCACATCCATCATCCTTAAAAGCAGGTCTTCCTTTACCTCTAAAAACTCATTAAAATCTTTACCTAGAATATACGCAAAAACCTCGATATTAAGGGAGTCACTGCCTAATTCAATAAAACGTATTCGCGCGGGTTCCGGACTCACTTTCGGATGGGCATATAATATAGAGCGAAGTTCTACGAGCAAATAGCGCATCTGATCGGGCGTGGTTTCGTACCTGAACCCAAAAACGGTAGTGAATAAGAACCGGTCCCTGTGGGTATAATTTTCAATTTTCTGCGAGGAAAAATCCCCGTTAGGAATAGTCACAACCGTCCGGTTAAGGGTACGAATTCTGGTCGAGCGCATACCAATTTGTTCCACCGTGCCAATAGTATCGCCAACCTTGCAGAAGTCACCCACACGTATAGGCTGATCAGCAATAAGCGAGACGCTACCTACAAAATTTTCTACAGTCTTTTGCGCTCCTAATGCCAAAGCAATGCCGCCAATACCCAAAGCAGCCAGGCCAGTGGTTACGTCGACTCCCAACACACCCAGAATGGCGATTAGCCCGATAACGATAATGATAATTTTGGCGACGCGGCGCAAAAAGAGAACCGCAGAAACACCGGATATATGCCCCTTCAGCGTCAGCCTCTTTTCACTAAACCTGCTAATAAAATCCGCCAGACGCCATAACAAAATCAAAAAAGCAACCAGGCCGATGATCAGCGGAATACTGCTGATTCTTTGCCGCAAAACAATAGAAATACCAATTTCTACACTGAAAACTACAAAAAACCATAAGGCGATATACAGTCTAATGGGTAAAGCAAAAGCTTTTAAAATCCCAGCTGTTGGCTCTGTACGTGCCTTTTGCCAAAACCTGCTAATGAAGAAAAGCATCGTTTTAGTGAACACCCAACCCACCAGCCAAGAGATAAACGCAAGCAGGAAGATGCTGATCCACTCTCCTATGGCTACCCCCATCCATTTATTACTTTTTAAGAACTCCGGCAGGATACGATCTAATAGGGGGTATTGATGATCTACCGAGACAGAAGATAAATTTTCGACGGTTTCAGCAGAAAATAACCATATGGGACCGCCGTCAGGACCTTCCGTGACTTCTACTATCAAATCAAAATTAGCCTCATTAGCCGTAATGGCGCCCACTTTTTCGATCCCAGCCCGCTCGCCCTCTTCTGCTTCCCCCGTTGGTTCATTGCTGATGCGGGAATAGGGTATGATATAGCCACTTTGATCCAGTAGCCGCCGTAGTGTCTTTGCCAACGACGCACCCTGTTCACTTTGTCTCAAAGCTGGCTTCATATTTAGATAATGAGCAGCTATAACATAATCCTGGTCGGCCACGGCACGGATAAACCCGTTCACCGTACCCCGGGGTGTTCGGCGACCGAGGGTGTCTTCCGGCCACTCAACAACTGAGCTTTCCGTAGTATCTACGCTCATTGAAGGAAATATCTGCCCTTGTACGCGTACGGTACTCACAAAAAAGAGTATAAGCGTAAAAAGCAGGTAAAACTTCTCATAATAAATTCTGCTGATTTTATCCATAAAATTACTAACTGATCTGCTTTAGAATAAAAATAAAGGTGACGACCTTACAACCCTATCGCATGGATGGTGAGAAAAATACACTTAAAATAAGCTGGCTGTCATTTGTCTTACTCATTACTCCATAACCAACTGCTATTTCAAGGCAGATGTTTATGGAGTAATGGACATCATTTTGCAAAATTTTGAATACCTAATTCCATACCTTTGATATTTCCTATCAACGGTTTCTCTTTAAAACGCTA
>LXQK01000191.1:0-244 GCA_001683905.1 Marivirga sp. ANT-B6 | reverse complement strand
TTCTGCTTTGTCAACTAGATTTCCCCCAATTCTAAAATGATATACAGATACCTCTTCTTAGTGCTTTCGACATGCTTCCCGACTAGTTGAGTTCGATTTGAAAATTGTGCTATTTGAGAGGTATTGACAGGATTATACTTAATGGTAGGCTACTTGGGGTAGAACGAATAAGCTATGATTTTGGAATTCAGGTTTTTGATAAAGTAGGCAAATGAGCAATGTCTTGAATGCCCTATCTTGTATA
>LXQK01000190.1:11239-26770 GCA_001683905.1 Marivirga sp. ANT-B6 | reverse complement strand
TAATTAGGCAGCACTAGCCGCCTATGGCCTTCTTTTTCAATAGCTAAACAACCCTGCCGGGGTTATCACCGATAAAGGATTTCCAGCTTTTACTGCCACTTTTTGCTGTTCCATTTTGAAAATAATGGCAGACTGCTACGGCCAGTGCGTCTGAAGCGTCCAACAGCTTTGGAGTTTCGTCAATTTTTAGCAATGTTTTCAGCATCTGTGCTACCTGTTCTTTCGATGCATTGCCATTACCGGTGACGGATTGTTTAATCTTTCTGGGCGCATACTCAATAATCGGTATTTCGCGCGAAAGGGCTGCAGCCATAGCGACGCCCTGGGCTCGTCCAAGTTTGAGCATCGATTGGATATTTTTCCCAAAAAACGGTGCTTCAAGTGCTACCTCATCGGGGTTGAAGTCATCCAGGAGACTGATAACTCTTTCAAATATTTTCTTTAGTTTAAGCTCATGGTTTGTATATTTGCTCAAATGTATAACGCCATACTGGAGAATGGACAGGCTCTTATTTTGGATCAATATAACGCCATAGCCCATAACGCTGGTACCGGGGTCTATACCTAGGATAATTCTTTCTTTACCTACTACTTTTACCTCCGCCATTGATGCAAGATAGGTATATAGCTTCTGCAAAAAAAATTATTACAGACCGAAATATGGTCGTTTGTGTCAAATTGGCTGTCCTTGGAATGATCATCTCATTTCTCTATCTGCACATAGTAGAAGAAGCCGTCGTCATCGGCGCTTTTGGTGGTCACCTCAAAGCTATCTACCACCGTCATTCTCTGCTGACTTTGCTTTTTCCGCTCCTCCTTACCCCAATCAACTGGTCGCTAGAAGGCTGGAAATGGAAGATTCTGGCCTCAAAAGTGGAAACAATTTCCTTTCAAAAGGCTATGGCTGGGGTTTTATCGGGGCTGGGCTTAGGGCTTATTTCACCACAGGGTTTAGGTGACTATGCCGGGCGCATCGGAAATCTGCATCACCGGAAGAGGTACCGTGCTGTAGGGTCCGTATTTTTAGGAAGCTTTTCGCAACTTTGTGTGACGATGGTGCTAGGCTGTTTTGGGCTTTATTACTTTTTGATGCGGGTCGACGTAAACTTCTCACTCCCCATAGCAACGCTGGTCGTTGTGGCGCTGTTGGTGCTGGCGACAGGATTAAGATATTTGCCGCCGAAGCTGTCCCAAAATATTCAACAATATAGCGTAAGGTACTTCGGCATCGTAAGGCAATATGACGCGAAGACACTATTTGCCGTCTTTTCGCTTTCCCTGGCTCGCTATATAATTTTTTCAATTCAGTTTGTCTATGTACTATATTTAATGGAGATAAATCTCCCGTTGGATGATTTGTTAGCAGGTGTCACCTATATATTTGCAGCAAAGACAATTATTCCTACTTTTAATTTTCTTGGAGACCTGGGCGTACGCGAGTTTTCGGCACTTGTTTTTTTTAAGCAATATGGCCTGGAAAGCTACAAACTGATATTAGGAAGCTTCATCGTTTGGTGCATTAATATTTTACTTCCTACCTTTATCGGGTGTTACTACATTCTAAAGATGAAGCATGCGTCAGCGCCTTCATCGTTTAGACGACGTCAAAGGGAAGTGGTATTGAAAAGTTAATACCTTCCATAATAAGTATCTTTAATCCTGGTATCCATGGTGCTTGCTTTTACAATATTCTCACTGATCTATAGCTGCATGAGTATCATGTTGTACGTCTCCTGGCGGCATATTGGTACGGCAAAGGGCGTCGCTAAACCCACTTCTTCGAGGCATCAGGACAAGAAGCCACGGATAGCACATGCTTTAGTAAGCAATGGAAGCAACCTGGAGGATGAAATATCACGCGATGACATTTTAATTACCGTTGTAATTCCTGTCAGAAACGAAGCTGAAAACATCATGCAGCTCTTGCTCGATTTGAATAATCAGGTTTTAGCACCGGAGTTATTCGAGGTTATCATTATAGATGATGGGTCGGAAGACGGCACCCGGATGCTGATCGAAAATACGATTGCGACATTGACTTACCGAATATCGGTCCATACAGTTGATTTAGAGCCAGGCTATACAGGGTCACATAAAAAGCTAGCCATCACACAGGCTGTGCAACGGGCACAGGGAAAATACATTTTAACCACAGACGGCGACTGCAGGGTACAACCTGGCTGGCTCGCCACCCTTGCCAGTTTTGTAGAGATAAATGAACCTGCTTGTATTTCGGGTCCTGTAAGTTTTATTGGAGGAGGAAATCTATTGCAGCGATTTCAGGAAATTGAATTTGCAGCACTGATAGGAACAGGAGCAGGATCGCTGCATCTGGGTTTCCCAAATATGTGCAATGGCGCTAATCTTGCGTTCAAAAAGGATGCATTCGCTGCAGTTGGCGGCTATGCCGGAAATGAGCATATCCATTCAGGAGATGATGAATTTTTGATGCACAAAATTTACGCTTTGTATCGCGGAAGTGTATTTTTCCTAAAGGATTTTGCCTATTGTGTACACACACAAGCAAAAAGCACGCTGAAAGATCTTTTTTACCAAAGAAGAAGGTGGGCGGGAAAATGGAAAATGTACACAGACAAAAAAATTATTGGTTTTGCCCTCTTCATTTTTATATACAATGTGTTGGCCATGGCCACAATGGCCATGGTTTTGGCTGGGCATTACCCTTTATGGATTTTTATTGGCCAGATCATGCTAAAATTTGCAGCAGAGTTTTTATTTTTGAAATCTGTAATGGAATTTTTAAAGAAGCCCCTGCCGATCATCCATTTTTTGATAACCCAGCTGGTTTACCCATTTTATATCTTTATTATTGGAATAGCAGCTAACTTTGGTTATTACGAGTGGAAAGGAAGAAGAATCAAGTAATTTAATTGTTTTATGACCGATCAACAATTTGAAGTTGTAGATGAGCTTTATTTTATTACCAACTATGATGATCTGAAAACAGCAGTGCCTTATTCAGATCATCAGATTAGGGATATTCTTATGCAGCTTTGGGATAAGGGATGGATTAAGTGTTATAGGACAGCTTCAGAAGAACTTTTTGGCCAGGATATCGATATTCCGACCAACTGGAAGCAATATTATTATTTAGCGAGCAAATTGGGGCTATTGATGCACAACAGTGCTGATTGAGTAGAAACTGAATCAGCACCTAAATCAAAATTATGGAAGCAAAAGCACTGAAAGATAAATACGAACTTAAGGAGCTGGAATTAAATTCACTATTGGAAATAACACAGGCGATTAATAACAATCTTCCGGAAGCGTCATTATACAAAATCTATCATTTTACCCTGCGCGCAAGTTTAAATATCAAACGCCTGGCTTTGTACGTTTTGGACGAGCAGTGGTCATGTAAAGTAAACTTCGGTACGCTTCGAAATTTTAATGAAATTTCCCTGGATGACAGGTTTTTTAAAATTAAGGATATTACCACAATCAATACCTCCGATCCGGACTTCGTCTTTAATGAATTTGACATCATCATTCCAGTTACGCATAAAAAAAATACGCTGGCTTTTGTATTGGTCGGTGAGCTTAGAAACGACCATTTAGGACCTGAAATAGATGCAAATACCACGTTCATTCAAGCATTAAGTAATATCATACTGGTGGCTATAGAAAACAAGAAGCTTGCCCGCAGGCAACTTCGACAGGAAGCATTGAGGAAAGAATTAGAGATTGCCAAACAGGTACAGCAGTTGCTCTTTCCGAAAAACCTTCCTCATGAACCCGACCTAACCGTTGAGGCAAGTTACCTCCCCCACCATTCGGTAGGTGGTGACTATTATGATTATGTACCCATTAACGAAGACAAGTTTTTGCTTTGTATTGCTGACGTATCAGGAAAAGGTGTGCCTGCAGCCATCCTTATGTCGAACTTCCAGGCCACCTTGCGCACACTTGCACGCAAGACCACACAATTAAAGGAAATCGTAAAGGATCTCAACTTTCAAATTCTGCAGAATGCAAGTGGTGAAAATTTTATCACCTTCTTTTTGGCAATTTTTGACAGGAAAACAGACACACTCCATTATATCAATGCAGGACATAACCCACCCATCTTAATTGATGAAAAGCATGGTTTAAGGATGTTAGAGAAAGGAACTACGATCCTTGGTGTATTTAAAGATCTTCCCTTCATCAACGAAGGTATCATCCCAGACCTTGGCTCGTTTTTTTTCTTTTCTTATACCGACGGCCTACCAGAAACTTTCAATGCAGCCGAAGAACCTTTTGGTATTGAACGATTGAAAGAATATCTCCTGGGGGCCCAACATAAAGCGTTAAAGGTAATTCATGAAGAAATATTGACCTTGCTTAATGATTTCAAAGGACCAAATATCTATGGTGACGATATCACGTTTCTTTCATGTAAACTGCTAAAGAAATAATTTATACCCCCGGATCGCATGTACTTCCATAAAACCCCCTTGCTTTTACAGTTGTTATATCCGGGATTATTATGGAGGGTAAAGGAACATGAAAAAGTCATTTATCTGACCTTTGATGATGGCCCCATACCAGAGGTGACACAGTTTGTATTAGAAGAACTGGCTCAATTTCAGGCCGGGGCAACGTTTTTCTGTGTTGGGGAAAATATGGTGCATTATCCTGATATCACGCAAGCCATTGTAGACAGCGGTCATGTTTTAGCCAATCACACCTTTAATCATTTAAACGGATGGGAGACCGGTAAACAACAGTACCTTCAAAATGTAGAAGCCTGTGAGAAAGCCATTGAAAAAATAAGCATCTCGCCTGGCAAAAGGAAGTTCCGGCCGCCGTATGGAAAGATCAGCAGGGCACAAATTCACCTGATGAAAAACCATTATGAGATCGTGATGTGGGATGTTTTATCAGGTGATTTCGATGCGGGCGCGGATCGGGCACGCGCATTGCAAAAAACAATACGGGCAACAGAGCCGGGATCTGTCGTTGTTTTTCATGATAGTTTGAAAGCTAAAAGCAACTTATATTATAGTCTTCCCCGCTTTTTAGAACATTTCTCAAATAAAGGTTATAATTTTAAAACGCTTACTTAATTATAAGATGGAGTAATAGTGCGCTTATATTTTTTCTCAACCCTACACCCGATTACATGCATTTTATCGATTCTCACGCCCATATTTATGCCAAAGCACTTCAACCAGACTTGCAGAAGGCGATGGAACGTGTTGTAGAGGCCTCGGTTCATAAGGTTTTGATGCCAAACATCGATCATACCTCGATAGACGCTATGCTTGAGGTGGAGTTGAAATACCCGGACATCTGCCATGCGATGATGGGCCTGCACCCTTGTTCTGTAAAAAGGGATTTCGAAAAGGAGCTGTACCTGATGGAAAGCTGGCTGGAGAAGCGGAAGTTTATTGCGGTGGGCGAAACTGGGATAGATTTATTTTGGGATAAGACTACGTTGGGCTACCAACAAGAAGCATTCGGTATTCAACTGGCGTGGGCAAAAAAATATAAAATCCCTATTGTTATTCACTGTCGCGATGCATTTGAAGAAACCATTGCGGTGGTAGAAAGGCATTATGATGAAACCCTGACTGGTGTATTTCATTGTTTTACAGGCACCAAAGAAGACGCTGCACGCATCAGTGCGCTTCACTTTAAGATGGGCATCGGCGGCGTGGCTACCTTTAAGAATGGGGGGCTGCAACAGGTATTACCAGCACTAAACACTGCTGATCTTTTATTGGAAACCGACAGTCCTTATCTTGCACCCGTACCTCATCGGGGAAAAAGAAATGAGTCCGCATATATACCATTTATAGCACAAAAAGTAGCTGATATTTTAGAACAAGATATAGAAGAAGTTGCCGATTTCACGACAAATAATGCAATACATTTATTTAAATTACCAACGGTTTAAGGGAAACTACTAAGGTCAGGTACATATACCTGGTGATCGCCAACCCATTGGAATTTATTTGCTTGGAAATTATGAATTACAGAATTGTAAATATTGCCTCTACTACTAATCATGCGGAAACATCTTCCATATTGATTATCTATACAGGAGGTACTATTGGTATGATTACAGATGACAACGGCACCCTGGTGTCGTTTAATTTCCGCCAGATCATGGAGAAGATCCCTTCCCTGAAAAGCCTCGACCTTAGAATAACGGTAATTTCCTTTCCTGTCCCTATTGATTCTTCGGATATTCATCCGTCACATTGGGCTGACATTGGCTATATCATCTATGAAAACTACAACCAGTATGATGGCTTTGTGGTATTACACGGCACTGATACTATGGCCTACACAGCATCTGCTTTGAGCTATGTACTGGAAGGGCTTAATAAGCCGGTTATTATCACAGGTGCCCAGCTTCCTATTGGGGCTACCCGCACTGATGCCCGGGAAAACTTGATTACTGCCCTAGAAATAGCCTCCGCGAAAGTAAAGGGCGAGCCTGTAGTGACAGAGGTGTGCATATACTTTAACAACCTTTTGTTGAGAGGTAATCGCTCAAAAAAAGTTCAAAGTGTTCAATTCAGTGCCTTTGAGTCAGAAAATTACCCTATACTTGCAGAAGCAGGAATTATTATCGATTATAATAAGGACGCTCTAAAGAAATACAACAGTGCTCTGAAACTGGAATACCACGGAAAATTTGATACCAATGTGACCATCTTGAAATTGTTCCCAGGCATCAACAGAAAAGTAGTAACGGGAATATTAAGTATCTCGGGTCTAAAGGGCGTGATTTTGGAAACTTTTGGTTCCGGCAATGCGTCCTCAGAGCCCTGGTTTTTGGAATGCCTTTCAGAGGCGTTGAATAAGGGTATTATCGTCTTTAACGTTTCTCAGTGCAATGGAGGGCGTGTTATACAGGGTAAATATGAGACAAGTAAGATCCTAAAGAACATTGGAATAATAGGAGGAAGTGATATAACCACTGAGGCGGCAGTCACCAAATTGATGTACCTTTTGGGCAAAGAAAATTCTATTAAAGCGGTCAAGGACAGGCTTATATTATCCATAAGCGGTGAAATGACATGATAACTAAAAAATAAAATTATTTTTTAAAATTTGCATAAGGTGATTTTTATTGATTTATTTGTGCAATGTGGGAGATTTTTAGAACCATAGAGAGAGGTGGCCGAGTGGTTGAAGGCGCACGCCTGGAAAGTGTGTATCCGCCTAAAGTGGATCGGGGGTTCGAATCCCTTCCTCTCTGCAATTTTGTTTACTTAAATTGAATACAATTACTTACTTTACCCATAACCAAACTATTTACCTTTACATTAGATTTACTAAAAAAGAAACTATGAAAAAGTTATTTACATTAATCATGCTATCAGGCGCATTATCGGTAGGTTTTACATCCAATACCTGGGCTCAAACAGATGCCACTGATACTTCAACCATGGCTGCTGATACAGTTGTTGAAGAAGCTGTACAGGAGCCTGCGGTAACAGCAGTAGATGATATTGAGGTAGAAACAGACGATAGAGGTGCCCACCAGATCGTAAAAGACAAATTTATTGAAGGTGACTGGAGGTATATGTCGCCGGTGTTGCTTTGTCTTATCATTGGTCTGGCAATCGCTATTGAAAGAATTATAACTTTGAACCTTGCCACGACAAACAACAAGAAATTGCTTGCAAGAGTTGAAGACGCTTTGAATACTGGCGGTGTTGAAGCTGCTAAGGATGTTACCAAAAGCACCAAAGGACCTGTAGCCTCTATCTTTACACAAGGTTTGATGCGGGCCCCAGAAGGCATAGACATGGTTGAAAAATCTATTATCTCCTACGGTTCAGTAGAAATGGGTCGTTTAGAGAGAGGCCTAACTTATATCTCTTTATTTATTTCGCTTGCGCCGATGTTAGGTTTCATGGGTACTGTAATTGGTATGATTGGTGCCTTTGATGCAATTGAAGCTGCAGGTGATATTTCTCCATCGTTGGTTGCCGGTGGTATTAAGGTAGCACTTCTAACAACAGTAGCTGGTTTGATCGTTGCCATTATTCTTCAATTATTTTACAATTATATTGTGTCGAAAATCGATTCTATGGTTAATAAGATGGAAGATGCTTCTATCACTTTGGTTGATATCCTGGTTAGACATAACCTAACTAGAAAATAATTTTTACCTTTTAAAATTATATTGATATGATCGATTTCGCTTTATACTTTTCATATGCCCTGATAGCCATAGCCGCCTTATCGGCGATTATTTTACCTTTGATCAATTCTTTTGATGATCCAAAATCTTTGATAAAAACTGGCGCTGGTTTATTAGGACTTGTTGTTATTTTCATCATCGGCTACATTGTGGCTGACAGTGAGGTAACAGCAATTTATACAAGATTTGATGTTGATGCTTCGACATCTAAAATTATAGGAGGGTTTTTAATTATGACCTATATCCTGTTTTTTGGAGCAATCATTAGCATTCTAGTCACTGAAGTAACCAAACTATTTAATTAAAAAATATGTCAAAACGGAAAGACAGGGGAGGTAATCAGATCAATGCAAGCTCTATGGCTGATATTGCATTTCTTCTACTTATATTCTTCCTGGTGACAACAACAATTGCGTCCGACAGAGGACTTACACTGCTGCTGCCCCCTAAACCAGACCCTAATCAGCCACCACCTGATATTACCGCCAATGAAAGGAACATTTTCAAAGTGTTGGTAAACTCAAATGACCAGTTGCTGGTTGAAGATGAGCCGCTTACGGATATTTCTGCTATTCGCGCAATGGTGAAGGAATTTGTATTGAACAATGGCAGAAATCCTCTATCATCAGACAATCCTGAAAAGGCTATCGTTTCTTTTAAGACCGATCGAGGGACGAGCTACGAAATATACATTGCTGTACTTGATGAGCTTAAAGGTGCATATTATGAAATGTATGGCGAAAGAATTGGCCTTACCTCTGACGAATATCGTGCTTTAAAAGAAAGCAATCCTAACGAGAAGGAACTCATCAACAGCGGAAAAGAAGGTTTACCAATGAACATTTCAATTGCCGAGCCAAGTAACTTTGGTGGTGGTGCAATTGGAGGATCTATAAATACAGGAGGAGGACGATAATGGCAAAATTTAGTAAGAAGTCAAAAACAAGCCAGGAAATTCCGACAGCTGCGTTACCGGATATTATTTTCATGTTGTTGTTCTTTTTTATGGTAACGACCGTACTGCGGGAGACTGATCTACTGGTAGAACAGAAGATTCCACGCGCTACCCAGTTACAAAAGCTGGAAAAGAAGTCACTGATTAGTTACATCTACATTGGACCACCGAAGAAGACGGAAGTTTATGGTACGGAGCCTAAAATTCAGGTCAACGATGTCTTAATTGAACCACGTGATATTTTGCTTTTTGTAGAACAGGAAAGAGATAAGCTTAGTGAGGCAGAAAGAGACCAGATCACAATGTCTTTAAAAGTTGATGAAGAAAGTAAGATGGGGATACTCTCTGACGTACAACAGCAATTGCGGGAGGTGAATGCACGTAAAGTATTGTATTCTACTTTGAAAGACACTGAACAAGTATTGTAAACAAAGAAGACATAGATAAAAAAGTCTTTTCGGAATTCCGAAAAGACTTTTTTTTTACCATGAAAAATGAAAGTAACAAGGTAATCAATGCCTGGTGCATGTATGATTGGGCAAATTCTGCCTACAGTCTCGTCATAACGTCGACTATATTTCCAGTCTACTATGCTACTGTTACCCGGGGAGCCTATGGTAACGACATGGTAGACTTTTTTGGTATACCTCTTACCAACACCGTGCTCTATTCGTGGTCGATTTCCCTTTCTTTCTTATTGGTTGCTATATTATCGCCACTCTTATCCGGGATTGCCGATTACAGCGGCCAAAAAAAGACATTCATGCGCTTTTTTACCTATATGGGTTCGATCGCCTGTTGTGGTCTGTATTTCTTCGAAGGCGAAAATATTGAGTATGGCATAATATGTTCTATCCTGGCCAGCATTGGATATTCAGGAAGCCTGGTATTTTACAATGCATTTTTACCGGAGATCACCTCTCCCGACCGGTATGATGTGGTTAGCGCCAAAGGGTATTCCTATGGATATATCGGAAGCGTAATTCTCCTTGTTATCAGTCTGGCCATGGTTATATCGCCTGCTAGTTTTGGCATACCAACTGAGGGTATCGCTACCAAAATTTCATTTCTAATGGTAGGCTTTTGGTGGTTTGCGTTCGCACAGGTGACTTTTTACTTCCTGCCAAACAACGGATTTAATAAGCAGCCACATGGATCTATATTAAGAAAGGGTTATTTGGAAATCCGATACGTGTGGCAAAAGGTACAAAAACTACACATGTTAAAGCGCTTTTTGATATCCTTCTTCTTTTATAGCGTAGGTGTACAAACGGTGATGTATCTTGCTGCAACATTTGGTGACAAAGAACTCCGGTTGCCGGCCGACAAACTGATACTTACCATTTTAATCATCCAATTGGTGGCTATTGGAGGATCCTATCTCTTTGCATGGATATCCGGTAAGAAAGGCAATAAATTTTCGTTGATGATGATGGTGCTTATTTGGGTATTCATCTGCTTTTATGCCTATTTTGTAACCACAGCGTCACAATTTTACATACTGGCCTTCATTGTAGGCCTTGTAATGGGTGGCATCCAATCTCTTTCCAGAAGTACCTATTCGAAATTAATTCCTGAAGATACCACTGATCACGCTTCCTATTTTAGCTTTTTTGATGTGGTAGATAAGATGGCCATTGTATTAGGTACTTTTTCCTACGGATTAATCGAGCAAATGACTGGCAGCATGCGTAATAGCACTGTTGCACTGGCGTTATTTTTTTTAGTAGGGTTTTACTTTCTTTTGCGGGTTACCATACCTCTAAAAAAAGGTATTAAGATGGTGAAGATTTAACAGTCACCCTTGACGGATAGTCTTGTCAATCAATCCAGTGGCTTTACATCATAGAAAAAAAAGAAGAAATTCGTAGATATTCTGTGAAATAAATAATATTAATTATAACTTAAGCAGCACAGCTAAAAGGGAACATCGATGACAAAAAACATCATAGAGGTAAAAAATCTATCCAAACAGTATAGGTTGGGCGCAATTGGAAGCCGTACCATTAAGCATGATTTCAATAGGTGGTTTGCTGCGGTTAGAGGTAAGGAAGACCCATACCTTAAAATTGGATCAGTAAATGACCGTACCAAGACTTCCGGATCCGACTATGTCTGGTCGCTGAAGGATATAAATTTTGAGGTTAAGCCCGGTGAGGCATTGGGAATAATAGGCAAAAACGGAGCAGGAAAATCTACCTTGTTAAAAATATTATCCAGAGTAACTTCGCCAACAATAGGCACTGTAAGAGCAAAAGGAAGGATAGCAAGTTTATTGGAAGTAGGTACCGGTTTTCATCCGGAGCTAACTGGAAGAGAAAACATCTTCCTCAATGGTGCTATTATGGGTATGTCCCGCATGGAGATACAGAAAAAATTTGATGAAATAGTGGATTTCTCGGGCGTAGAAAAATATATTGATACCCCCGTAAAAAGATATTCCTCCGGCATGTACGTGCGATTAGCCTTTGCTGTTGCCGCGCACCTCGAGCCTGAAATATTAATTGTTGATGAAGTACTGGCAGTGGGTGATGCTGAATTTCAGAAAAAATGCCTGGGCAAGATGCAGGATGTTTCGGAGAATGGGGGAAGGACTGTACTCTTCGTAAGCCACAATATGCAAGCGGTTCAGAATTTGTGCACCAGGGCCATCCTGTTGAAACACGGCAGTGTTTTACATGAAGGCAGTACAGAATCGGTGATTACCTCTTATCTTAGCACGGAAAGCCTCAATAAGATGCATCAGTTCTGGGACGACGAGAACACAGCCCCTGGCAATGAATTTGCTAAAGTAAAAAGTATCCAACTCGTGCCTGAAACTCGTCAAAACTTCAAATCTATAGATGTAAGAACGCCATTAAAGGTAAAATTTGAGTTTTGGAATTATGTTCCCAATGCAAGACTTAGCTTGAGCATGCATTTATTTTCCCTTACCGGTGACTGCGTATTTGACGTAACCTCACCTTTAGAGGAATTTGGAGTAGGCTTGGTCCAGGGAGAATGTGAAATACCTGGCAACTTCTTAAATGATGGCGTGTATACGGTAGACATGCTCATCGTAAAAAATACGTTTTCTACTGTGTTTAAATTGAAAGAAGGTATTACCTTTGAAGTTGCAGATTTCAGAGAAAACACCGCTTACTATGGTAAGTGGATTGGCGCAGTCAGGCCCAAATTACCTTTTACCATTAATGCTAAAGCGGAACTTGTCCCGATTCATAAATAAATTTGCAGCCCTATAGTCAATTTTTGATAACTTTAACCAGGATGTATCGTTAATCCATTATCAATTTTTTAAACAGCCTGTTCCTGCAGGCATTTTTCATTTATGAAAATAACCGTTTTAATGCCGGTCTATAATGCAGAGAAGTATCTGTTTGAGGCCGTGGAAAGCATTTTAAATCAGACTTATAAAGATTTTCAATTTCTTATCATCAATGATGGATCAACGGACAAAAGTGTGGAGATTATCCAGTCGTTTGAAGATTCGCGGATTTGTCTGGTCCACAATGAAAAAAATATTGGCCTTACACCAACACTAAACAAAGGAATTGACTTAGCGGAAGGGAAATATATCGCCCGAATGGACAGTGATGATATAAGCCACCCTACCCGGTTGGAAGAGCAGTTAAAATTAATGGAAAAGCATCCTGATTATGCTATGGTGAGTACCTGGGCGGATACCATTTCTGAAGACGGGCAGTTTGTGAGGGTTAATGAAAAATTCCACAGCCATAGTTATTATAACCTGGTGTTCGAAAATAATATTTGGCATCCTTCAGTATTTTGTAAAAAAGAAGTGTTTCTGGCTCTGGGTAAATACCCCGCCTCCTATGCCGAGGATTTTGCATTGTGGTCGAAAATGGTCAAAAACTATAAGGTATTTAAAATTGATAAATCGCTGATCTCCTATAGGCGCTCGGCTACAAGTCTCTCGCATGTCGTATTTAGCGATGAATGCGCAGAAGATGCTAATCTGATCGTAAGCGATAATATTCGATATTATCTGGGGGACGACGTGTCAATACCACCTGCATTTCTTGCCTGCTACGTGGGTGATTATGGCCCGTTATTGGCAAAGAATGATGCTAGAGAAGTTGTTAGCTGTTTAGAATTTTTAGAACAAATTGATGAGGCCATTATCAAAAAAAAGAATGTTAATAGAAATATCAGCCACATCAAAGAAGCAGCTCGGCTAAAAAGAAACAAAATCATACAAGACCTTAACAAAAAAGATCTCGATGTTTATCAAAAATTGAAACTACTATTGCAGACAAGATCCTATGGAACACTTACAAAATCTATTCTTAGTAAATTAAAGGTCAAATAAAAGCTTTGGAATTTATTTGTCACCTCAAGAAGATCTATCAATGATGCTAACTGTGTTGATGCCTGTATTTAATGGCGGCATCTATTTAAAGGATTCCATTCAAAGTATTTTAGATCAAACTTTTAGTAATTTTGAACTTCTGATTATCAATGATGGCTCTACAGACGATAGTGTCGCTACCATCAAATCTATTGATGATAGCAGGATAAGATTAATTGATAACCAGCAGAACCAAGGTTTAATTGCTACCTTAAATGCTGGGTTAGCCTTAGCGAAGGGAAAATATATCGCCCGGCAGGATGCTGATGACATTTCATTACCTACCCGCTTTGAAAGGGAAATTGCCATCCTCGAGGCCGACCCGGATATAGCACTGGTAGGAACAAACGCGATTATCATTGATAAAAATTCAAAACCGGTAGGCAAGTCGACACTCCCTTCTGATGATGTGGAGATACGGTTCAGGCTTCTCTTCAAGTGTGGAATTTTTCACACATCGGTAATCTTTAGAAAGGCTGTGTTAGATGCACATCAATTGTCGTATCGAGCGGATTATATTCACGTTGAAGACTACAAGTTGTGGTCAGAAATCTCGAGGTATGGAAAGTTGCACATGATTGCCGACAACCTGATACACTACAGGGCGCATGCCAGTAGTATTTCGAGCAGGTTTAAGAAACAGCAGGAAATGAATGCCGCCCTGGTTGCGCAAGAAAATATCAGTCAACTAAATATCAATCTATCTGTTGAAAAAGCAGAACGTTTGAGAAATCATTTCCGTACAATCAAGACAACTTCGGACTTTATTGAAGAGGACATTTCGACTTTTTTAGAAATTATAGCTCGTTTTGAACAAAAGTATAACCATGAGGCGGCAGCAAAGAAACAGCCAGCCAAATTGATGCAACGGATGACACGTTGGATCGCAAAAAAAGATCTATACCAATGGAATCTTCTAAAATTATATCTTGCCCTCCATTGTAAGCTGCTGATCAATTATAATAAGCTTTTTGACAAAGAAATACAAGAAAACTTAAATGACCTACAATAATGGACATTTTAGACAACCGATAAAAACAATTCGGTTATAATAAGGTAGTGCATTTAATATGAAAAATACAAGACCCAAAGTATTACTCGTTCCTGCAGATTTTCATCACGCTGAAGCTTATATTGCCCTTAATGTCGCAAAGTATTGCTCACAAATCGACTTCTATTTCTTTGCAGCACATGATATTCCTAAGAAGCCTGACGACTTCAATGCGTTAATGAATAGTGTGGATATTGTTCATTTTTTGATGAATTTAAGTAATATTAACTTTCCCGAAAGAATAGATTTTAATGCACAACCTTGTATTTCAATCGCCACGGTACACCATATTTGCGAGGGAGAGGAAATTAAACTTACCGAGGCAAAACGGGCAGATTACATACATACTGTTTCTTTAGAATGGGATGAAATTCTTCAAAAAGAATATGGATCGGCTACGATTTTGGCTCACCTGGGGGTCGACCTCGCGAAGTTTAAAGAAAATAGAACCAAAAGGCCACACCCCATCTTTAAAATTGGCATGTTTGGCTTTTTTAATGCATTGCACAACAGGAAGAGAATCGATGTGGCTATACAAGGGTATAAGCTGCTAAAAGAAAAGAACATCCCATTTCAGGTAATTTTCCAGGGAAGCTTATCCCAGGAAATCCAGGATGATCTAATACTACATGAAATCCCCTTCGAGTATGTCGGCTTGAGTGATTCACTCACCGCTTACAAAAGATATAAAGAAGTTGACTGCTATGTGATCACGGCAGATGTAGAGGGTGGTCCTTTTTCGGTGCTAGAGGCAATGGCCAGCGGTGTTCCTATCATAAGCACACCCGTAGGATTATCCATTGAAGTAATTAATGATACCAATGGTATCATCATCCCAAAGGATGATCCATCTGCACTCGCTGAGGCGGTCGTAAAAATTCAAAGCGATAAAGCATTGTACCAGACGATGGTCAGAAATGGCTATGAGACTGTTGCCCACTATGACTGGCGAACCATTTGCGATGAATATTTATTGCTATACCAACATA
>LXQK01000190.1:0-11067 GCA_001683905.1 Marivirga sp. ANT-B6 | reverse complement strand
ATAGTGAAGCTTGTCAAGTTTAAAAAGCACAGACAGGCATTTCAGCTTTTCTTAAAGGTAATAGGTTCAGGATATTTCGAATGGGACGTATACTTCAATTTTCTGAAGAAACTCAAATCTGAATTAATCCGAAAGCCTAAAGTCAAAAAATAAAACACGTAACTTTTAATCTATGCTTACTTCTTTCGCATATTTTCAAGCATATCCCACATCTCAGGTTTTACCTCTTCCAGGTTACTGAACTCTCCGGCACCCATCAGCCATTCGCCCCCGTCGATGGTTACTACTTCGCCATTGATATAGCCTGAATAGTCTGAAAGAAGATAGGCTGCAAGATTAGCTAGCTCCTGGTGCTCCCCGACCCGTTTTAGCGGAACGCGCAAAGCAGGATCAAATTTCTTTACCAACTCCCCAGGCAGTAGCCTACTCCATGCGCCTTCAGTAGGAAAGGGTCCTGGCGCAATCGCATTGCTCCTGATACCATACTTTGCCCATTCTACGGCAAGAGACCGGGTAAGGGCTAAAACACCAGCTTTTGCACAAGCTGAAGGTACCACATAACCTGAGCCCGTCCATGCATAAGTTGTTACAATATTTAAAAAATTTCCCTGCTGTTTTTTAGCAATCCAGTTTTTGCCAGCAGCCAGCGTAAAGTTATAAGTGCCTCTTAAAACAATATCAACCACAATATCGAAGGCACGATGGGACAGCCTTTCTGTCGGGCTGATAAAATTTCCAGCAGCATTGTTTAGCACAGCATCAATCCGCCCAAATTTATCCTCTCCATGCTTAATTACCTGCTCTATTTGCTCATAATTCCTGATATCGCAGGCAACAGCCAGTACTTTTCCACCGGTTTCACCTTCAAGTTCCTTCGCACTTTCCGTTAAAACATCCATCTTTCTGCTGGTTATGATCAAATTGGCGCCGAGCTGGAGACAATATTTCCCCATGGCTTTTCCTAAACCAGTACCCCCTCCGGATATAATAATGGTTTTTCCTTTTAGTGCATCCTCTTGTAACATTCCTGATGTAGCCATATTCATAAAATTTATCGTACCGTCCAAGATACCTATATTGCAGATATTTAAAAAAACTCTGGGGACTTTATTGAATATTCTATTTATATAATAGATATTGCCTTATCATTTACCTCAATACCGCTAAATTTATGGACAAAAAACATCTTATAACTATCTCCTTATATCTCCTTGCCCTCACCATATTACTACCCGGCTGTGTATCCCAAAATAAATATCAACGGTTGCTCACAGAAAAGGAAAGTACAGATGCTGCGCTGGCTTTATGTGAAGACAATATAAAAATTGCACAGTCAAAAATAGACCGAACAACAGCACAAATTGCGCAATTAGAGGCAGACTCCACGCAGCGAGGAACTGAGCTGAGTGCCAAACGCCAACAACTGGTTGTACTACAGGAAAAACACGATCGCATAGAAGGGTATTATAATAACCTCCTTTCCAATAGTGGAAAGTTAAGCGGCGAACTGGACGGGCAACGTGACAGGCTTTTGAAGATGGAGGAAAACTTGAAACGCACTTCGGAAAAAAACGAAGAGCTAAGCCAAAATCTTAAGGAAAGGGAAAAGAAAGTTGTTGAATTGGAACAGATACTTGCCGACAAGGAAAAAGCGGTAAATGAACTAAGAAACAAAGTAAGCCAGGCCTTGTTGAATTTTAAAGATAATGACCTTACCATAGATGTCAAAAATGGAAAGGTGTACGTATCCCTGGCAGAGCAATTATTATTTAATTCAGGTAGTATTGTAGTTGATAAAAAAGGAATTGGTGCATTGCAACAGTTGGCCAAGGTACTGCAGGAACAAAAGGACATCAATATATTAGTAGAAGGACATACTGATAATGTACCCGTTTCCCGAACTTCGCAATACATGAATGATAACTGGGATTTAAGTGTACTGAGGGCTACGTCAATAGTAAAAATTTTAACCAAGGCTGGTGTTGATCCTCAACGTGTCACCGCGGCAGGAAAGGGAGAGTTTAATCCTTTGGTAGCCAACAGTGGTGCTGAGGGTAAACAGAAAAACCGACGGACGGAGATTATTCTAACGCCTCAGTTGGATGCGCTTTTTCAACTTTTAGAGGCTAATTAGAAGCGTACCGGAACTGAAGATGCGTCATTTACCAGGTGGTATGCTTTAATGGCATAATTATCCTTTGCTCCCACGCAGCTAATCCGTTGGGGTAGCAGTAAATCACCTTTGCAAGCGTAAGAGCTCTACTTTTAAAATTTTTTAATATTAATAACAGGCATGGAAGATACAGTAATATACGACTCTGATCACTTTTCGATATTTTCAAATCGGGTAGTGCAGGGCGATTTTACAGCCGTAGCCAACAACTCCCAGCATATTTCATCAGATTACCCAACATTAACGTCGGATGCAGCTACTAAAAGTTGGGAGTTGAAGGAAGCAATAGATCAATTTCCCGCTTATAAATCCGATCATATTTTAGTAGACGCCCTCTATAATCTTTCATTGGAAGAGCTTTTAAAAGATATCCGGAAAGACAATACGTTTATGGCTGGAGATCTATGGAATGGCGTGTGGACCAGGGATATCAGCTATAGTATTCTTTTATCTTTAGCCATCATTGAGCCTGAAATTGCTAAAAAAAGCCTTAGGTATAAAGTAACAAGGGAAAGAATCGTACAAGACACTGGCACCGGCGGTTCCTGGCCTGTATCATCCGACCGCGTCACCTGGGCCCTGGCCGCCTGGGAGATATACGTTGTCACTGGCAATGAGCCATGGCTAAGGGAAGCTTATACCATCATTAAAAACACTGTCGAGGATGACATTAAAACGGTCTATTCCCCCGATACAGGTTTATTTTACGGCGAGTCATCCTTTTTGGACTGGCGTGAGCAATCTTATCCGGCCTGGATGACATCTGTAGATATATTTTCTTCTATTAATCTTGGCACAAACGCCGTTCATTACAGGACGTATAATATATTGGCAGAAATGGCTAGTACGTTGGGTGAGCCATCAGCGCATTTTGTCTCCATGGCCGCTTCTCTTAAAGAGAAAATGAATCGTTTGCTTTGGATGAAAGATAAAGGCTATTACAGCCAGTATCTATATGGCACGAAGCTATATGCACAATCTCCGCGATCGGAACATCTAGGTGAAGCGCTGTCCATTTTATTTGGAATTGCCGACGATCTCCAGGGGAAAGAAATTATGCGGAAAGTACCTGTTGTTCCGTTTGGAATACCTAGTTTCTTCCCCTCAATTCCGGATGTTAAACCTTATCATAACAATGGAATATGGCCTTTTGTTGAGGCCTATTGGGGTTGGGCCGCAGCACAGACAGGCAACGAAAATGCTATCGTACATGCCATGGCTGGTATTATCAGGCCAGCAGCACTCTTCCTTACCAATAAAGAAAATCTGGTCGCTGAAACGGGTGATCATAAGGGAACAATTTTAAATTCCGATCGTCAATTGTGGAGCGTCGCAGGATATTTGTCGCAGGTCTATCGAATATTCTTTGGGATGGTGTTTACGCCGGAAGGACTCTCCTTCAGGCCTGCCGTTCCAGCGGCATTTAAAGGTAGCCACGTACTATCACGTCTTCGTTATAGAGAGGCAGTGCTTCACATTACGCTTACTGGCCATGGTAACCGGATCAACAAAATTGACCTGGACGGGAAAGAGATTAAAACTGCCTTTATTGATGCTAATATGAAAGGAGAGCATGTGTTGACCATCACCATGGATAATAACGTTTTTCAAAGCGCCATTCAAGTGGAAGAACACTATTTTTCCCCGCCATGCCCGGTTTTAAAAAGAGATGGTAATAGCATTTATTGGAATGTGGTAGAAAACGCCCACCACTATAATGTTTATGTCAACAATCAAATTATTGAAGATCATCATGATCATCGCCTGGCTATAGATCCCGACAGCCTTTACGCTTGCTATCAGGTAGAAGCGGTAAGCCCACAGGGCATTAAATCCTTTTTAAGTGAACCATTGAGCATCTATGGAGAACGCTTCGTGCATCTATTCAAGCCCGGAAAAACAAAGGAGAAATTACCGTCAGGAGACCAAAGTAATCCCTCTCCTTCCTATGTAATCATATCTACCACTGAAAATACGGTACTGGAATTTTTAATAGAAATTCCTGAAGCAGGCTTTTACTTTATAAATTTTCGTTTTGCCAATGGCAATGGCCCCGTAAATACAGGAACTAAGTGTGCTATACGGTCTTTGCTTGTTAAAGAAACGTACATAGGTGCTGTAGTCTTCCCGCAAATGGGGGAAGATGAAAACTATACCTTTCACTATAGCAATTCCTTTATGATCTATCTGGAAGAGGGCGAAACGCTTGTAAAAATTGTGTATCAGGCTTTCAATGCCAATATGGATCAAGAGACGAACGAAGCTTTTATTGATCACTTGCGACTGATAAAAACAGAAAAACTTGAAATTATTTAGGCAGGAAGTCTTTCTCAAAGACCTTGATTTAAATGACACAGAGGAAATAGTGGCTGTATGCTATCTTCAAAAAGCCAATGATGAGGCAAACAAGGTTATTCTTACCAATGAAAGGCTGGTTGTTGTTTATCTGGGAAAGCACAACTATTATCAACAGGAACATATACTGGCAATCACCTTTTCCCAAAGGCGGAGCATGGCACCATTAATTGTAGGGGGAATAATTGCTCCGCTTTCATTTTTAGCCATCTTCAATAATTTATTTCCTCCCTGGCCGCTTATGGTGGTATTTTTTCTGAGTGTACTCAGCTTTTATTTTGGGTGGTTAGGCCATATCGCGTTTACTATCGAAGAGCCTAAGGCTTCACATGATTTTATCATCAAAACAAAAAGCAAAAACCTCGAAGCTTTTGTCGATTTTACATTAAAATACATGCGCAATAAATCCGACAATGTAACAGACGACATCATGATTTACCATTTAGTCACCCAAATTGACTGGAGGACACATCAGGCTGGCAATCTGTATACCCCGTCCTCTGTTTCCCGGGAGGGGTTTATCCACTGCTCCACCAGAGATCAGCTGGAGCACACGATGGCCAAATATTTTAAAGACAGGTCGGGTCTTTTGATCGTTGCTATCAACCCACTGAAGGTCAAGTCTGAAATCAAATACGAGCCCCCCACCCCCCCAGCTGGAAATAATGTTGAGACGATGGCTGGCGGAGAAACTGCCGGATTATTCCCACATATTTATGGCTCCTTAAATATAGATGCAGTCGTAAAATTGACGCCCGTTATATAAGTAATTTATAAGCCATGTATTGAAAACAGATATACCAACGAAGTCATAGCCGCCGCACCCAACTCCAATTCACGTTTGTTGACCTTATCGAAGGTATCGGTTTCAGCATGATGAAGTGTAAAATAGCGTTGAGAATCTGGCATAAGACCGATCAATGCTATTTTTTCATCCCTTAACGGGCTTATGTCGGCACCACCCCCACCCTTGCCGATTTGGTATATACCATAGGGCAGGAACAGCGGCTTCCACTCTTTTATGCGCCGAATCTTATCGTCACTGGCATCAATCCCAAAGCCACGGGGAGAGAATCCTCCAGCATCGGATTCTATGGCTACAATATGATTTTCCTGGTTTTCTTTCGCCTTAAGCGCATATTGTAAGCCTCCACGAAGGCCATTTTCCTCGTTCATAAACATAACTACCCTAATGGTTCGCTTGGGTTTGATCTTCAATTGCTGAAAGATGCGCAACACTTCGATCGATTGAACACATCCCGCCCCGTCGTCGTGGGCGCCATCCCCAATATCCCACGAGTCCAGGTGTCCGCCGATGGCGATAATTTCTTCCGGATTAGTCGTTCCTCTAAGCTCTCCTATCACATTATATGAAATAACTTCAGGAAGGTTTCGGCAGTGCATTTCAAGAAAAAACCTCGTATCCGGTTCCCTCTTTAGCAAACTACTGAGCATATCGGCATGATTAGTACTGATAGCTGCGCCAGGTATTTCTCTGACATCCGGAGCATACCGGAGTCCACCTGTATGGGCGTAATCTTCACTAAACAAACTCATTGACCGAACAATTACTGCTACTGCGCCAAGTTTGGCGGCCTCTACCACGCCAGCACCACGTTGATTTACTGCACCAGCATAAGCAGAAAACGTGTTGATTAGAGTAGGATCCATTGGCCTATTGAAAAAAACTATCTTACCCGCTACCGTGTTTCTGCCCAGACTTCGCAGCTCCTGGAAGTTCTGCACTTCAACAACAGCAGCAGTTATTCCGTTTTTGGGCGTAGCTACAGACCCACCCAAGGCACACAGGCCAACTTCTTTTGTAGCGAGGTGACCGGCCGATATTATTTTGCCTACCTCCTTCTTTCCACGCATCCAGTGAGGTACCATCACCTGCTGCAGATATACACTATCGAGTCCTAAAGAATCCATTACCTGCCTACTCCACTCGACCGCCGCGGCAGCTTGCGGCGAGCCGCTTAAGCGCCCACCTATTTCCTCCGAAAGATACCTCAACCACGTATAGCCGGCACCATGCGACAACGCCTCGTCGTATATCTTTCGTATCATCAGCGAATCAGCCGGTGCCTGAGCAAATGCGGCAATATTGACAAAAGAAGAAAGCAAAAGGGCAACGATTAAAAATTTTTTACGCATGGTATCAGGTAAAATAGAGTAGAATTTTAAATTTATCAAAAATCATCTAATTAAGTATGAATACTTGAATAAAAGTTGAACCCGGCCCCGGCCGTGGAACATTTTATTTCATACAGTGTTCTTAAAAGACCTCGTATAAAACACCCAATAGTATTTTTTAATCTGGGCAAGACAGACCCTACGCAGTGAGTTTCAGCATGAGGTATACATTTTCATTACTTTTATTATAAATTTGTCTTTTGAATGATCCGCGATTATGTTGATAAGTAAGCCTGTAGCTGATACAGAAAAGAAAAAAATTTATACGCCTATACTTCCCGGCCCTGAAAACTGGCCGGTAGTGCAGCTAAGTAAAAACCGTAAAAAGTTTTTGGAAGAGGTGATTGCCGAAAGTATTGGAAGAATCAAAAAAGCTAACGCCAGCAGGCCCGCATTAATCGAAGAATTAGAGACTACATTATACCGAGAAAAGCTACGGATAACACAAAACCCCTGGAAGGTTGATCCGGATGATGAAATGCTCTTTTGGGACGATATTAAATCAAAGCTTGTCAATCTGAGTAATGAAACGGCAGTAGGAAGCAAAGGGTCTGAAGAGGAAATCCTCCGCGAGATCGTGACCCGGTATGCAGAAGAAATTGCTGGTAGTTTTAAACCAAATTCCTATCGGATGGCACGTACGCTCGTGACGTATGGCTTTTCAAGATTGTTAAATACCTCCAGGGTAAAAGGGGTTCGTTCTTTGTGGAGCAATCAACTTTCTTTAAAAGATAAGATACATATCACCGGGGAAACTGAGCATGTTCGAAAACTTGCAAAAATAGGTACAGTTATCATTGTACCTACGCATTTCAGTAATCTCGACTCGATACTTATTGGGTATGTTATCCATGCCTTAGGGTTGCCGCCTTTTATTTATGGAGCGGGGCTAAACCTCTTTAATATTGGTATCATCGCCTACTTTATGAACAGCCTTGGTGCCTATAAAGTCGACCGGCGGAAAAAAAATACTTTATACCTGGAAACACTAAAGTCCTATTCCAGTCTGGCTATCCAAAAAGGCTGCCATAGCCTCTTTTTCCCCGGTGGTACCCGCTCACGGTCGGGGAAAATCGAGGACCGCCTGAAGCTAGGCCTTCTGGGGACGGCTATGGAAGCGCAAAGGGTAAACTTTGAAAAGTTTCCCGCTGGGATGGCCAAAAAGATTTTCATTGTGCCTGTTTCCCTGAACTATCATTTTGTATTGGAAGCGCCAGTACTCATCAACGAATATCTGAAACAAAAGGGGCAGGAACGGTATTATGTAGAAACCGATGAATTTTCTACTTCCTACAAAATCACTACCTTTCTATTGAAATTCTTTACCAAGGGATCTGATATCTCCGTATCTATTGGGCGTGGCATGGATCTACTTGGTAATATAGTGGATGAACATGGAAATAGCCTGGATAAGGAAGGAAGAATCATTAACACCCGGGATTACTTTACAAGTAACGGCACTATTACGGTAGATAAGCAGCGGGAGGCAGAATATACAAGAATGCTCAGTGAGGCAGTCGTTGATGAATACCATCGAATCAATAGAGTGTTTTCAAGTCATCTGGTTGCCTTTACGGCCTTTGAAATGTTGAAACAGCAATCCCCAAAATTAGACCTATACAACCTGTTAAGGCTACCGGAAGACGAACAAGTGATACCAATTGCAAATTTTAGGACTACCTTCGAAAGGGTAAGAAATGAGGTTCTGGCCTTACACAGCAAGGGCAAGGTCGGCATTGCTGAGCATTTGAAAAATGATATTGACACCTTGATTCGTCATGGACTGGAAAATGTGGGTATGTACCATTCCCGGCGTCCCCTGATTTGGAATAAAGAGGGAAATATCACAACACAGGATTTGACTACTTTATATTATTACCGCAACAGAATGAATGGGTATGGGTTGGAAAAATTTATCTAATAAACCAATTGGTGTTATTGGATCAGGGAGTTTTGGTTCTGCTGTGGCAAATATTCTGGCACAAAATCGGGATGTCGTCCTTTATGCAAGGAAGCCTGAGGTTGTTCAGGAGATGTTATTGACGAGGACTAGTTCTGATATTCCTTTGAACGACCGCGTTACGCCCACCAATGATCTGGAACTGGTGGCAAGTAATTGCGATATTATATTCCCGATCGTTCCATCCTCAAATTTTCGGGATCTGATGCGGCAATTATCTCCGTTCCTACACCCCTATCACATCCTGATCCATGGCACCAAAGGGTTAGATATTTCACTTCCCAAGGGTATGACGCTACAGGATGAGACGCTTCTTACCAGAGAAAACGTAAAAACCATGAGTGAGGTCATTAGGGAGGAAAGTGTGGTGGTAAGGGTAGGTTGTATGGCAGGACCAAACCTGGCTCGGGAGCTTGGCGCCGGCCAACCCGCCGCTACTGTTATAGCCAGCCAGTTTAATGAGGTGGTTCATGAGGGTCAACGCCTCCTGAGGAATGACCTTTTTCAAGTTTATGGCAGTTCAGACCTCATTGGTGTAGAACTATGTGGCGTCTTGAAGAACATCATTGCGATTGCCTCCGGGGCGCTCAGCGGGTTGGGCCTGGGCGAAAATGCTCGCGCCTTACTTATAAGTAGGGGAATGGTCGAAACGATTTATTTGGGGAAAGCACTTGGAGGAAATACCCAGGCATTCCTTGGGTTGGCAGGCGTCGGTGATATGGTAGCCACATGCTCCAGTACCCTCAGCAGAAACTATACCGTAGGGTATCGGCTTGCAAAGGGAGAAAACATAGACCAGATTCTGGAAACCATGGAAGAGGTGGCTGAGGGTGTAAACACAATCAAGATTGCCAAAAGGCTCGCTGACTATTACAAAGTTCGGGCGCCTATTACCGAAACACTATATAAAGTACTTCATCAAAAGCTGACGGTAGAAGAGGCACTTACCTATCTGATGAGATACCCTTTCAACGTTGATATCGATTTCCTTTAGAAATTAATTATAAGATTTATGGTGACTAATTGGGGAGGGAGAGCTGAAATTCATACCCATGTAGCCACAAATTTTTTTTAAAAAACATAAAAAATATGTTAGATTGAAATATTGTTGCATGTCGGCTAAAGTGCACTGTGATCTTTAGCCGCACGTTGTGCGTCATACTTAAAGATACCCTTACAATGAAAGTGAAATTAGATAATCAAAACATTTTTATACTTTTTTGGACGTTGTTGATAGCTGTAACAATCTCTTGCAATAGTCAAAGTCAATCAAGCAAAGAAAATCAGATAGAACAAGCTAAAACTGACAACAAATTACTGAAATACACAACAGGAGTTCGTTCAATTTTAGAAGATATTAAAGGGAATATCTGGTTCGGCAGTTACAACGAAGGAGTGTGTTTGCTTCAAGATGGAGAATTCCAATATTTTACAACAGAAAACGGATTAAGTAACAATCAGGTAAGGAACATTTATGAAGATAAAAATGGCATCATCTGGTTTGAATGTGGCCAAGGATTAAGCATTTATGATGGTCAAAATATGACTGTATGCAAAGAAAGAAATTACGATTCGACAAAACAATGGAAATTATCTGAAGGTGACCTATGGTTTAAAGGTGATGAAACAATGGGCTTCAACAAACCTGAACAGAATCCTGGGGTGTATCAGTTTAACGGAAATAACCTTATTTATCGCACATTTCCGGTGAAAACAAAATCAGGGCAAGAGAATTCCTATTCAATTTCAACAAATTTTATCAGAGGCAAAAATGGAGCGGTTTGGTTTGGAACCTATAGTGCAATGATAGGGTATGATGGTTCAGATTTTAAAATAATAGATGACTCTTTTTTGGGATTAAATGACGAGACGGGATATCTACATATCCGTAGCATAATGGAAGACAGCAAAGGAAATATTTGGATAGGTAATAATGGAATTGGTGTTCTTAAATATGACGGAAAAAAAGTAGTCAATTTTACAAACCAACAAAAACTGAAAAAGGAGGATACTAAGGGCAATTCTCTTGAAAAAGTTTTTTCCATTGGAGAGGATGCTTTAGGGAATATTTGGTTCGGGACTGTATATGAATCTGGTGTATGGAGATATGATGGTAATTCCGTGAAAAATTTTACGAAAGAAAATGGTCTTGAGAGTAACAACATTTGGGTAATATATAAAAGCAAACAGGGTGAATTGTGGTTTGGAGGAACTAATCCAAGTGGAGTATATAGTTTCAATGACAAGTCTTTTGAACGAAAATTTTGACTAAAAGTACGAACGCACAACAAAAGCTAAATGCAATTGCGGGGCTCGGTGGTTGCAAACAAGCTTTTAATAACTAATTTTAATTCTGCAACGTGGACAGTGAAGCAGCTTCTAA
>LXQK01000019.1 GCA_001683905.1 Marivirga sp. ANT-B6 | reverse complement strand
TTCAAGATGTCCCAGGAACGTCTGAATCTTTCTACGGCCTATCCCACTATCAAGCAGACGGGTGGCAAAGCTACATCTCAAAATACGTAAAGAACTCGTTGGTTTACTTTTGGTTTTGTAGCGGCTTTTGATAAGCATTTTTTACACTAGTAGCGCTGTATTTCTGCCCTTCATTAACCTCAAATAGAATATTTCTCTGGCCTCCACTTCATATAATCGCTCGCAAATTTTTCAAGCATCTTTTCCGAGGGTAAGTTGTAACGGTCTTCATGCCCTTTTTGCGCCTCATAAATCATCGCCTTCCCCGTTGGTAAAAAGCATGGCCGTTAAAAGGCTCAAATAAACCCGTAAAACATCTTGGAAAGTAGCATCTGCTGCTTCAAGGTAAAGAAAATTTAACAATAACAACTCCATCAATTACGCGAGCTCATAGATTATATCTTATGCGATACAATGTCACAAATTGGTCCGGACTTATGGGATAACGATTTTTACCGGGGCGCTATGCCGTCCATTTGGTGCAATGGTTATGGCGCTGATGGTAATTTGTCTGTTGATCGGTATCAAGAATGGTTTTGTATATAAATGTGTCGTTTCATTAGGAATTTTTCCATCCAGCGTATACCTGATCACCCCATCAGGTACTATTGTATTCAATTGAATCAAAGCATGGTCGCTTTCGATTTTGATGCTGGCACTATCCAGACCCGTTGGTTCGGGTATGCGATAGTTAATTGCCTTTGCATCGAGGTGGGGTAGCTGGTGACTTACCCGCTGTAGAAACTGCTGATAATTCTTTTTTTCATAGGGCGTCCAGGCTACTTCGGCGAGCGCCAACATTCTGGGAAACATCATATATTCTACCTTGTTGGTCGTTGTAATATATTCCGTCCATAGATTTGCCTGCACGCCAAGGATAAACTTGTGCTGTGCGGGGGTAAGTTCGCTGGAATAAGGATTATAGCTATACACCTTTTTAAGGGGCAGATAGCAGCAAATCATTAGCGGTTCCATAGCGCTGTGGGGCTCAGGATTTTGACCATGGTCGAAGTACAGGTGAGAAGAGGGTGTCATCACTACCTGATTGCCATGTCTGGCGGCTTCTATTCCTCCCTTTTCTCCCCGCCAACTCATCACTGTCGCACCTGGCGTAACGCCCCCTTCCAAAATCTCGTCCCACCCCACCAGCTTTTTACCTTTGCTATGTAAAAACTTTTCTATGCGCTGGTTGAACCAGCCCTGCACTTCTTCCGCATTTTTCAGCCCTTCCCGTTCAATGATCTCCTGTACCAGCGTACTCTCGCGCCACATGTCTTTAGGTGCCTCATCGCCGCCAATATGAATGTATTCTCCAGGAAAAAGTGCGGCAACCTCTGTGAGCACATTTTCAAAAAATTGAAATGTCTCCTCACTCGGGCAAACAATTTCTTTGAAAATCCCCCATCTGGTTTGTACCTTATAATCCCCCGGCTTACAGGCCAGCTCCGGATAAGCAGCCAAAACAGCAGAAGAGTGGCCCGGCATTTCAATTTCAGGAACAATAGTAATATACCTCGCCTGTGCATAGGCTACCACTTCTTTAATTTCTTCCTGGGTATAATATCCTCCGTACCTAATACCATCGTATTTAAAATCTTTGTTTTTATACGTCTGCTGCGATCCTATCAGCGTTTCGGCTCTATAGGCACTTATCCCGGTCAACTTTGGATATTTTTTAATTTCAATCCTCCACCCCTGGTCTTCTGTCAGGTGCCAGTGGAAAGTATTGAGCTTGTAAGTTGCCATAAAATCAAGATATTTCTTGACAAATGAAATAGGAAAGAAATGCCTTGAAACATCGAGCATTGCCCCACGCCACTTAAATTCGGGTTGATCTTGAATTGCAACCAGTGGAAGCCTGAGTGGCTCCATTATGGAATCGTTTGGTGGAAACAATTGCATGAGCGATTTTAGTCCGTAAAATAGTCCTGCACCGGACGACGCCGTAATATATACGCCAGCTTTCTCTACAGACAATACATAACCCTCCTCATGCTGGTCTTTGGTATTTGCAATAACAAAGCTAATATTTGCTTTTTTTCGGTCGGAAGTAAGGGTAGCGGTTCGACCTAATTCTTTTAAAAAGGCCTGAAGAAATTCGGCATTATGTTTCTCTTCTAAGGTCTTCGCATAGATGACGATTTTCTCAGGTAGCGGGTAGTGCCCTTCGCCAGCCTTTAATACTAGTGGAAGAGGTAAAATGCGCGACGCTAGTTGTACCTCCTGGCCAAATACAGGAAGGCGGGTAAGCATACAAAGCACAATGAAAGCAGCCAGGATTTTAGATTGCATAGGAAATGTTTTGATCAAAAGAAATATAGGAAGATGACGCTTCTAATACAATTTATTTCGAAATGGAAATCGAAATCACTTAAATAATGCGGCTGTGCCAGCCATAAAAGGTAGCTATTTTAAAGGAAAAGTCCATAAAATCTATTATTACAGGCTTTGAAGTAGCCAGAAGTATTAAAGTCTAATCAGTTTAAGGAAGATTCAAATGATATCGTTCACAGTAAAAATTAGAACCATGAAGACTATGCCTTAAAGTAGATTTGGAATGTGCTTCCCTCGCCTACTATGCTTTCAACTTCGACTTTACCGCCGGATGCATCTACTACTTTTTTAACGAGGTAAAGGCCGATGCCATGGCCTTCAATATCATTATTAACCCGCTGGTACCTCTCGAAAATAATATCAATACGGTCTTTTTTAATACCTATACCGTTGTCATTTACTGTCAATACCACAAAGTTTTTTACTTTTTCAGTTTTGATTTTAATATGCGGTATTCTTTGAGCGGGACAGAATTTAAGCGCGTTGGTTATAAGATTTAGTACAATACTTCTTAAATATTTTTTAGAAAATCTAATTTCTTTTTCCTGAAAATCGACTTCAAAGATGGCATTAGAAAGTTGTATTTTTTCCGATATGGCTGCTCTTATTTCATTGAAAACGTCTGCAAAGTTTTCATAATTATTCTCGTCCATTTCAGATTCTATCTTGCCAATTAAAGCAAGTTCTTTAATTACACCCTTGAAATTCTGAATACTGGTTTCAATCATCACCATCAGTTTGGAAACCGCGGGTTCGGTGGTGTTAATTTTTTCAGTCAATAAATGCATCAGAGCCTCGATATTGTTAATAGGGGCATTAAGATCATGTGAAGCACCATAAACAAAATTATTCAGGTCGGCATTGATTCTCAGCAGGCTTTCATTGCTGGTAACTAACTCTGCCATTAATGCTTTCAAGTCTGTGATATCATAAAAACTGATAATAGCCCCCTCCGTATTTTTGCTATGTTTTCGGATATAGGGCATGGTCATCACCTGGTATATTTTTCCATCTATCGATTCTACTTCTCTCGTTATCGTGGCGTCATCTGAGATCACTCTTTTAATATCCGCAATCAGGGTTTCAAATTTAATATTAGTTGTGATATTACTTAGTGGTCGACCAATATCACTTTCGCGGATATTAATATGTTTTACTGCTCCGGGCGAAAATCTTTTGAGTAACAGATTTTCATCGACAAATAACTGGCCGTTTAAATTGCTGCGGAAATAGTTGTTAAGATCGTCATTCGTCTCGCGTAATTCGGCGTTGGTAATTTGATGCTCCTTGTTAATGGTTTGAAGTTCTTCATTTACAGACTGCAACTCCTCATTGGTGCTTTGCATTTCCTCATTGGCGCTTTGCATTTCTTCATTAGCCGACTGTAATTCTTCATTAAAAGACTGCATATTCTCATTTGATGACTCTAAACGCTCATAAGCTACCGCCAGTTCATTTTTCGCCTCTGCCAGCTCCGTTTCAAGGTTAAGCAAATGCTCGTTGGTAAGATGATTTGTAACATTATTCGGAATATTATATGATTCTGTGGATTTTTCTTTTATTTCGCTAAAAAATACAAGTAATAATTTTTCTTCTGAGGCGTCTTTAAAAAAAGGTTTAATTTCAATACAAACTCTTTTGCCATTAGAAATAGC
>LXQK01000189.1:17059-23014 GCA_001683905.1 Marivirga sp. ANT-B6 | reverse complement strand
AACAGTAGCCAAAGACAATACCTTCAATGGTCATTCTCAAGTCGCTCGCCTAATTTTTTCTGCCATACAGTAATACGGTCTTGATCTGATTGGAGGAAAATGCATAAGATAATGGCTTGTCGATATAGGATTTTTCTTTATCGTTAGGGAAAAATGATACCGAATTAGGAACCTGAAACCCCCATGTACCGGATAATTTCATAGTGCCGGGGGCAATTACAGCCAGCTGGCCCAGCCCTGCCTCATTGACATAAATTGCTACAGCAGCTTTATTGGCATTGGCAAGTTGCTGCGCTTCCTCCAAAGCCTTCCCTTCGTAACCGTATCCAAGCAAGGTCCAATTTTTGTCATTTTTCAAATAGGAAGCGATTTCCGCCGTCAACATATACCGGCCCGCACTTTTCGAGTAGAAATCATCTACGATATAAATTTTTTTAAGGGCACCACCCATATATTGGTTGCACGCACTTACGCCTGGCCCGGGTGAATTGTCGCATGCCTTGATCAAGGCAAGATCCTGCGTTAAGTCCTGCTTCCAATTTTTATTAATGGCTTGTCCGTTAGCCACAAAGGATATTAACATAATTACAAACAATAAATATTTACCCATCATAGCTTTAAATTATTTTAATAGACAAAAATAGCTTTATCATTTTTTGTTAATTGCCCTATTTTTATGGTTTTGTTACATAGGTTAGTTAAAATTTAATGTCAGGATGCCTACCATTTGGCGCGTTTCTGTGAAGAAGATGGTCAAAATCATGCTCTATTTAAAATGATTAAGGCGCTGCGTTGAAAATTGAAGATAGTTCGGCTACCTTTGCTCCCTGATAAAAAATCGTATGCATGATCTCAGTTGACGGACTTACAGTAGCCTTCGGTGGTACCACATTATTTAAAGATATTTCTTTTGTTATCAACGAAAAGGATAGAATCGCTATCATGGGCAAAAATGGCGCAGGAAAATCCACACTTCTTAAAATAATTGCCGGAGAAAGTACACCCTCTGGCGGCAGGGTCTCTGCACCAAAAGATGCTGTAATTGCCTACCTTCCGCAGCACCTGCTTACCGAAAACACACGCACTGTATTCGAGGAGGCTGCCATGGCCTTTGCAGAAATACACGCCATGGAACAGCAGATCGCCTACCTCAACGAGCAGCTAACCATCCGTACCGACTATGAATCAGAAGCATATTTCAGCATCATCGAAGAACTGTCTACCCTAAGTGAAAAATTCTATGCCATTGAAGAGATTAATTATGATGCCGAGGTAGAGAAAATACTGATGGGACTAGGGTTCAGCCGCGAAGATTTTACGCGGCCGACAGGTGACTTCAGCGGTGGATGGCGCATGCGCATTGAGCTGGCAAAGATTTTATTGCAAAAGCCGGATCTCATCCTGCTCGACGAACCCACAAACCACATGGACATAGAGTCTATCCAATGGCTGGAAGATTTTATCATCAACTCGGCCAAAGCTGTAATTATTATTTCACACGACAGGGCTTTTGTCGACAAAATTACCACCCGAACCATCGAGGTCACCATGGGCCGCATCTACGATTATAAAGTCAATTATTCGAGGTACCTGGAGCTGCGCAAAGAAAGACGCGAACAACAGCAAAAACAGTTCGAGGATCAGCAAAAAATGATAGCTGATAATGAGGAGTTTATAGAACGTTTCAAAGGTACCTATTCCAAGACTCTTCAGGTGCAGTCGAGGGTAAAAATGTTGGATAAGATTACCCTGGTGGAAGTCGATGAGGAAGATACGGCCGCCTTGCGCCTGAAATTTCCGGCATCGCCACGCTCAGGTAGCTACCCGGTGCGCGTGCAGGACCTTACGAAAAACTATGACAGCCACACCGTCTTCGATAAGGTATCTTTGACAATAGAAAGGGGCGAAAAAGTTGCCTTTGTCGGCAAAAATGGACAGGGAAAGTCTACACTGGTGAAGGCCATGATGAAGCAGATAGACTTCGATGGCAAGCTGGAACTGGGGCATAATGTCATGATTGGCTATTTTGCCCAAAACCAGGCCTCGCTGCTGGAAGAAAACCTTACCGTTTTTCAGACAATAGACGACGTGGCCAGGGGAGACATCAGGACGAAGGTAAAGGACCTTTTGGGCGCTTTTATGTTCGGTGCTGATAGCATGACAAAAAAAGTAAAAGTACTTTCGGGTGGTGAAAAAACCAGACTTGCAATGATCAAGTTATTGCTGGAGCCTGTCAACTTCCTGATCCTCGATGAACCTACCAACCACCTGGACATGAAAACAAAAGACATCCTTAAAGCTGCTTTGAAAGACTTTGACGGAACGCTGGTATTGGTGTCGCACGACCGGGACTTCCTCGACGGACTGGCTACAAAGATTTACGAGTTTGACAACAGGCAGATCAAAGAACATATTGGTGACATATATGATTTTTTAGAAACAAAGAAATATAAGAACCTGAGTGAGATTGAAAGAAACACCAAAGGATAATGTCTCGCAATCAGTCTACCTGAAATAAATCAGGTAGAAATCAATTCTGCCTGATTTACGTTAGGTAAATATTAATTTTTCCTTTTTAGCATAAGCATTTTAAAATGATGAACAACCCACTCCTAGAACCATTTAATACACCTTTTGGCACTGCGCCATTTCAGGAAATAGAAAACAATCATTTTTTTTCGGCCATCAAAGCGGCTATAGATGCGGGCAAGGAAGAAGTGAAAAAGATAACACAAAACGCTGGAGTACCAGACTTTGAAAATACTATTGAAGCGCTTGAAAGAAGTGGAGAGTTGGTCAATAGCGTTTCAGGCATCTTTTTTAACCTTAACTCGGCCGAGACAAGTGATGAAATTCAACGTATAGCCAGAGATATTTCACCCTTACTTTCTGAGTATTCGAATGATATTATGCTCGATGAGGCACTTTTCAATAGAATTAAAATGGTTTATGAAAATAGGAAAGGGCTTCTGCTTTCGCCAGAAGAGACCACCTTACTGGATAAAACCTACAAAAGCTTTGTACGCAATGGAGCCAATCTCTCTGAAGAACAGAAGCTGCACCTACGCGAAATAGACAAAAAACTATCCGAGCTATCGCTGGTGTTCGGAGAAAATGTACTAAAAGAATCCAACGATTCTATATTGGAGATCACGCAGGAGCATGATCTGGCGGGGTTACCCGATCATGTTGTAGAGACGGCGGCCATGGAGGCCAAAGAAAAGGGAAAGGAGGGAAGCTGGATATTTACATTGCAGTTTCCGAGCTATATTCCTTTTATGACGTATGCCGATAATAGGGCGTTAAGGGAAAAAATGTTCCGCGCTTACGGTTCCAAAGCTTATAAAGGCAATGAAAACGACAATCAGGAAATTATCCTTCAAAAGGTGAGGTTTAGGCAGGAGCGTGCTCAGTTACTGGGTTATAGTTCCCATGCCGACTTTGTACTGGAGGAGCGTATGGCTGAATCACCTGACAAGGTGATGGATTTTCTTGACAACTTACTTTCCTATGCCAAGCCAGTCGCTGAAAGGGAAATGGCCGAACTCACGAACTATGCACGCGCACAGGGTGGACCAGAAACTTTGGCCAAATGGGATATAGCCTATTATTCAGAAAAGCTGAAAATGGAAAAATACGCGATCGATGATGAAATGTTAAAGCCGTTTTTTAAGCTGGAAAACGTTATTGCAGGTGCCTTTCAAGTAGCAGAAAAGCTGTATGGTTTAAAATTTGAACCTATTGATAATGTGCAGGTATACCATCCCGATGTTAAAGTATATGAGGTAAAGGATGAGCTGAACAGGCATACAGCAGTATTTTACGCAGATTTCTTTCCGCGCCAGGGCAAAAGAAATGGTGCCTGGATGACTTCTTTCCGCGGTCAGAAGAAAATTAAAGGTGCCGACATCAGGCCTCATATTTCCATCGTCTGTAATTTTACCAAACCAACAACCTCCAAGCCTTCACTACTAACTTTTAATGAAGTAACCACCTTATTCCATGAATTTGGACATGCCCTTCACGGTATATTAGCCGATGGAAAATACGAAAGCCTCTCCGGTACAAGTGTTTACTGGGACTTTGTGGAGCTACCTTCTCAGGTGTTGGAAAATTGGGTATATGAAAAAGAGAGCCTGGATTTATTTGCCACGCATTATCAAACAGGAGAGGCTATCCCGGAAGCTTTGATTAAAAAAATTAAAGCGAGTGCCAACTTCATGGGCGGCTATCAAACCGTGCGACAGGTCGGCCTGGCGAGACTCGATATGGGCTGGCATATCAAGGAGGCAGCTTCAGTAACCGATGTTGGGCAGTATGAAAAGCAACTTCAAAAAGATACAGAACTACTTCCTTCAGTCGAAGGAACAGGTACCAGCTGTTCATTTTCCCATATCTTTCAAGGCGGCTATGCCTCGGGGTATTATAGCTACAAGTGGGCGGAAGTACTCGATGCAGATGCTTTCGAGTTTTTCCAGGAGAAAGGGATTTTCAATAGAGACACCGCCGACCTGTTTAAAAAACATGTGCTTAGTGCTGGAGGCAGCGAACACCCTATGGAACTATACAGAAGATTTCGGGGCAAGGAACCATCTCCCGAAGCTTTGTTACGAAGAACAGGCATGTTGCAATCCTGATGGTAGTTTTGATTATTCTTTACGTTTTGTATTGATATTTGTAGTAATAGTTATAGATTTAATAAACTACTAATCTATACTATGGAAAACTATTACTACTTGTGCCTTCGGCACAATTTTTTGAGCAGATTCCGACAAGTAGTCTTTGTTGCAATTTTTCGATAAAAGATGAGGCTGCTATCACTGGCAGCCTTTTTTTTTGGGATTTTTAATACCTCCTGCCCATAATACCAGCCAGGAAATCAAGCGCTTGCTAGCGGCGCGTAAAACTAAACATCACCAATGGCATTACTTCAAATCTCGCGCCTTAGCGTAAAAGAAAATCAAGCAGCTATCCTGAAAAACGTCAGCTTTACGCAGCAACAGTTTGAGAAATTAGCCATCGCCGGCGAGACGGGTTCTGGCAAAAGTACGCTGATGAAAACAATAGCCGGTTTAATGCAACCCCTTTCAGGAGGCGTGTATCTTGAGGGTGACAAAATAGACGGTCCAGAAGATCAACTGGTGGCGGGCCATCCCGCTATCGGCTACTTGTCGCAGCATTTTGAATTGCCTAAATTCCTTAAAGTAGCACAGGTGCTAACTTATGCGAATACCTTATCGAAAAGAGAGGCCCTGAAAATATACAGACTATGCAAGATCAATGCACTTCTGGAGAGAAAGACCAGTCAGCTCTCGGGCGGAGAACGACAGCGCATTGCCTTAGCAAGGCTCCTTACTTCAAATCCAAAGCTTTTGCTGCTGGATGAACCATTTTCCAATCTTGACCATGCGCATAAGAGTCTCCTGAAGAATGTCATAGAAGATATTGGAAAAGCACTGTCAATCACTTTTATCCTTGTGTCCCACGATGCCGCGGATACTTTATCGTGGGCAGATCGTATCCTGATCTTAAAAAAAGGGAAAATAATTCAGCAAGGGAAGCCACAAATTGTCTTTTCGCAGCCTGTAAATGTGTATGCCGCCGGATTATTTGGCAAATACAGCTTGATAGATCCCGCTGTAATAGGATCAGAGAAAATAACCAGAACAGGAAAAACCGCTATCGCAGGAAAGAGGAAAATTTTTCTTCGACCCATATCGCTTGATGTTATTTCAGATAAACAGTCGGATAAGGAAGGGACGATTATAGATATCACTTACTATGGCAGCCATTATGAAATTACCTTTGCGTATCGGGGGGAAATCCTGCTTGGTCAGTCAGCCTCCGCCAATTTCTCTATAGGTGAAAAGATCTCCTTCGAATGGGATCGGGAGGCTTTTTGGTATATCTAAGGGTATTAATATAGCTGATAGTGACCCTTTTAATAATATGCTA
>LXQK01000189.1:0-16915 GCA_001683905.1 Marivirga sp. ANT-B6 | reverse complement strand
ATCTTTAAAAAAATCCCAAAGAGAAATCCCAAAAATGAGCCCCAGGCAGCTTTTAGTGCCAGGTTGGTGGGCTTTTTTTGGATCAGCTCTCCTATAAGCGCACCTAGAAAAGGAAAAATGATCAGTCCAAAGGGTGGCAGGAAAAAAATGCCTGCTACAATACCTATAGAAGTACCCCAGGTGCCATATTTACTAGCGCCATAAACTTTAGCCACACCCGCAGGCATAAAGAAGTCGGCGATAAATATGAGCAGCGTAATCAGTCCGTAGATAATAAAGAAGGAAGGGCTAAAAGAAGCAAACTTGGAAAAATGAAGGAGAATAAGACCCATATAGCAAAGTGGGGGACCAGGTAATACGGGCAGAAAAGAGCCGACAATCCCTGCCAACATACTGATAATTCCTAAAACAAGAAGTAGTATATCCATATTCGTTTTTATTCCTGCAATTTAAATGATGCCTGTGCCAATCTCATAAGACGCTGGCAATATACTTTTAATTTTTAACAGACACATGAAGCTGTAACAGAATGCAGGAATCTCGCAGGGATTACAAACCCTTTTTTAAGGAAGATCTTCGAATGACCAGGGTAGGCTTCAAACAAATCGTTTGCAATTTGTCGTATGCTTTTTCATTTGCCATAAGCTCAAAGAAGATTTCAGCAGCAATATTACCAATAGCAATGCTATGTTGGTCTACAGAGGTAAGCGAAGGGTCAGAAAATGAAGTAAAGGGCTCATTGCTAAATCCTGCCACCGCGACCTTTTCAGGTATGGATATTCCCCGTTCGTTCAATACCTGCATGGCACCCATGGCACAATAGTCACTTGCTGCAAATACTGCGTCGGGCGGCGCTGCAAGCTGCAGCATTTTTTCCATTGCCACGCGTCCATCTTCCAATTGAAGGTTGCTTCCTACCACCAGAGTGGAATCCAGCGGAATACCATGGCGCTCAAGAGCTTCCACGTAGCCACGGTATCTTTCATTGTAAATACTTAGCGGCACAGTGCTTGTGAAACAAGCGATCCGGGTACACCCTTGCTGGATCAAATGTGCAACGGTTTGATAGGCCCCTTCAAAGTCGTCGATTACCACCTGGTTTGCTTTCAGTTCTGTAGTAGTTCGGTCAAACAATATCAATGGGATACCTTTTTTCTGAACCCGCTCCAGATGGTCAAACTGCCGGGTAGCTTTTGCAAAAGAAATAACAATGCCATCCACCTGCGCATTGATCAATGCATCTATGGCCATGACTTCTTTGTCATAATCATCGTAAGACTGGCAGATCATCACTCGATAGTTTGCCTGGATCGCAATCTCTTCAAACCCACGTACAACAGAAGCAAAGAATGACCGGTCGATGGTAGGCACCACCATACCAATGATTTTGCTTTTGCCATTCCGTAAAGCCGCAGCCAGGGTATTAGGTTGGTAATTGAGGCGGGCAGCAGCATCCAAAACCGCCAATTTGGTTTTTTTACTGATTCTGGGATTGTTGTTTAATGCCCTGGAAACGGTAGCCGCCGTGGTATTCAGCTCCCGTGCAATGTCCTTAATCGTTGCTTTTTTTTGTTCTTTCACAGCATTCATTTATAGGAGAACCGTGGAGTAAACCAACATGGCTCAGACAAGCAACTTTCAAACCACTACTTTTCATTGGCTGGCTTCCCGATTGTTGCCAGGATGCCACCATCTACGTAGATGATTTGTCCATTGATAAAATCACTGGCCTTGCTGGAGAGAAAAACCGTTGTGCCTCCAAGATCATCGGGATCACCCCATCGGCCGGCTGGGGTGCGGTTAATGATAAACTCATTAAAAGGGTGTCCCTCTACACGGATAGGAGCAGTTTGGTCTGTCGCGAAATAGCCCGGTCCGATGCCATTTACCTGGATATTATACTTCGCCCATTCAGTGGCCAGGTTTCTGGTCAGCATTTTTAACCCGCCCTTAGCAGCAGCATATGCAGATACCGTGTTCCTACCTAACTCACTCATCATCGAACAGATATTGATGATCTTACCTTCCCGCCTTGCTACCATATATTTTGCAACTTGTTTCGACATGATGAAAGGGCCGGTAAGATCTACATCTAGTACTCTACGGAAAGCGGCCACTTCCATTTCCAGGGCTGGCACCCGTTCTATCATTCCCGCGTTATTAACCAGGATTTGGATTGGACCCACCTCTTTCTCTATGGCGGCAATGTGCTCAATGACCTGGGGCTCATCTGTAACATCAAATAGCCGCCCGTGTACTTTTAGTCCTTCTTTTGCATAGGCCAGTAGGGCATTCTCCATCTTTTTGGGTGTGTTGCCATTGATTACCACCGTGGCCCCGGCCTTGCCCAATGCTTTGGCCATGGCCATACCTAAGCCGTGTGTGGCACCGGTAACCAGTGCTACCTTACCAGATAAATCGAATTGATGAAGCATATCTTTGTTTTAAATTAATTGTAGGTTTTTCCTTTTGAAACAGGAATGTAGCGATACATACCGCTACTTGAGGTCGGTGATTTTGATCTTATCCATGTCATTATAGTCGAGGTTTTCCCCAGCCATGCCCCAAATAAACGAATAGCTTGCAGTACCAGCTCCGGCATGGATAGACCAGGGTGGTGAAATGGCTGCCTCCCTGTTTTTCATAAACAAATGCCGTGTTTCCTGGGGCTCACCCATAAAGTGGCATACCGTTTGGTCTTCAGGCAAGTCAAAATAGAGGTAGGCTTCCATTCTCCTGTCGTGGGTATGAGCGGGCATGGTGTTCCAGACGCTTCCCTTTTGTAGTTCGGTAAGGCCCATTTGCAGCTGGCAACTTTCTGCGACCGAATTGATAAGTACCTTCCTGATGATTCGGTGGTTTGCGTTTACTAAAGACCCAAGCTCCACCGTTTCAGCTTCCTCGAGGCTTACTTTTTTCACAGGGTAAGCGTGGTGAGCCGGAGCCGAATTGAAGTAAAAATAAGTTTCGCCATGTTTGGATGGATGAAAAATCACCTCCTCATTGCCTTTACCAATGTAAAGGGCCTCTTTGTTGGCCAGGGTATATACTTTCCCTGCTACCGTGATATCACTGGTGGCGCCTATATTGATGATGCCCATCTCCCGGCGGTCTAAAAAATGGTCAGACCTTAAAGTAGCAAAGGATTCAAGGGTCAAAGCTTTGTCTACCGGGTGAGCACCTCCGACGATAAGCCTGTCATACAAAGTGTATACTGCCTGAATGGTATCTTTTTGAAATAATGTCTCAATGAGAAATGAAGCGCGCAGTTTTTCCGTCGTATACATCTTGAAATCTTCCGGGTGTACTGCATGGCGTGTAGCGTGACTGATGGGCATAGTTCTTAAAAGTCTAGAAGTGCGTAATCGTTTACACAAAGTAAAAACAATTTTTGAAAAAAGAAAAATATACGGTAAGAATGGGTTTATAATCTATGCCTGCCTTCGAAAACGCGGCCATCATGAGCCAGCACTAAAGGATGGACAGGCTGCGGCTTGCTTTATGGGCGGTGTTCCTTATATTTAAAATTTTAACTGTAACCTATGTCAATATGAAGTTTGAGCATTTTGCCCTCAATGTAGAAAATCCTGTTGCCATGACCGAATGGTATACCACCCACCTCGGATTATCCATTGTCCGCCAATTGAAAGAGTCGCCCTTCACTACCTTTTTGGCCGATAGCAGTGGGCAAATCATGTTAGAAATCTACCACAACACACTGGCTGATGTTCCTGTTTACAGCAAAATGCACCCGCTAGTTTTACACCTGGCTTTTGTCTCGCATCATCCTGTTGAAGACATGCTACGTTTGACAGCAGCTGGCGCCATCCTGGAAAGTGATCAGAAGCTCGGGGATGGATCCCATCTGGTGATGTTGAGAGATCCATGGGGTTTTTCTATTCAACTTTGTAAAAGGGGCATTCCCATGATATTAGGAGGGAAATGAAATTCCTGAAATACCAGAGGAGGCTGAGAAGCAGTGCCATACATCCATCTACCTATTTAACTTTAATTGGCCCTTTCCTGTACACCCATCCCTGAATTCAACCTGCTATCTGGTCGTGTTTATAAATTGTGTTACGCGGATTTGCATCGCCACAGGCAGGTGATAGCAATGCCTTAGTGCTTAGATTTAATTGAATAACTAGTAATAGATACTCGTTTGTAAAAAAAAGAGCCATTTCCAATGCAGGAATCGACCCCTTTTTTGTTTTTTTATTATCAGTTGATTTGGAGTTTTCCATAGGCGGTTTCAAACTTTCCAAAACTTCCATATTTTGATAGCCTGAACTGGTACAATTCCTGCTTTATTTTCGGAAAGTGGTACATGTCTAGCGTAAACCCTGTCCAGTGAGCGCCATCAGCCAGCGAGCGTTTTTTCATACTTCCCGCAGCGCTCACTTCAATACCTACAGGTATGGCATCTTTGGTCTTTTTTAGCTTCTTGAATTTAGCATTCTGTGGATTGATGGCCAGATTTTCGACGTTGTCATTATATACTACCAAAAGGCCCGCACTGGTAGCAAAGGCAGTATGCGAGCTATGCAATTTTGTGTCAGGAATTCTCTGATGCTTATAGATAATCTTTTCCCACATCATGCCTCCTTTTTGATCCATTCCGAGTAAAATAATAGATCCTGCATTAGAGAAACTCCGGTTTTTATTTGCTGTGATAAAATTGCTCTCCAGAGAGACAACATACTCGCCCGAAAGAAGCTTCGTAAAGCTGATGATATCAATGTATTCCTTATCGCTTTTGTATTTTTCTGCAACGGCATCGGCTGCAGCGGAAAGCGTACCGGAATATTTCCAGTCGACTGAAAGCAATTGATTACTCAAATGGTAGATAGAGTAGCCTAGTTCGCGTCCTTTTTTATATACAGCCGCCACTGTCGGCTCATTATCTTCGGTGAGAAAGAATTTGAAATTATAATATTGCTTGACATCTTTTTCACGAATTTCTATAGTGCGTAATTCCTTTGCTTTAGCATGATATGCCAGTAAGAAAGGCGTCGCTTTACTTTTTGCGCCCGCAAAAACAACCAGATTTTTAGCTCTGGGATCTACAGCTCCGAAAAGGTACAGATTTTTTGTATCTGTGATAGCCACATCTCTCAAAACGAAAAATTCCTGCGTCTTACTTACATCGACAGTTGTATTGATCAATTCATTGAAATTATCATCAAAGGCTTTTATTTTAATATTTTCTGTAATACCACGATGCAGGTATTCTCTTACCACAGCAAAAGTTTTATTGTCGGGTGAATTAGTGAAATACAAAGGGGCGTATGCATCTTTTTTCTCATCAAATGTGGTCAGCAATATCGGGTTCCCCAGTACCACCATGTCTCTACTGAGCTGGTTGATATAAACCCGCTCCTCATTCTTGTCCTTATCATTAACAGAATAAAGAATGAAAAACTTGTTGTTGATATTCAAAAAACCATGAATAAAGACTTTAGAGTCTCCACCAACGCCAACCTCTGCCGATAACAGTTTGGTAGTCGTTAAATCTACATATTCATTAAACTCTCCGATTTCGAATCCTTTTTTTGGACTGAAACCAAAGCCCTGGTAGCCTATATTTCTTTCCGTATCGAAAAATACCATCTTTCCCATAGTAGAACCGTGCCTGAGTCTTACCTTACCGAGTTGGGACTGAAATATATCGCCCAGGTCACTGCCATTTAATATTTTCCCCAACTGCGTGTCGTAAGATTGGCCGAATAAGGCTACAGGGAACAAAAGTAAAAATAAAATCTTCTTCATCATCTGCTGGTTTTACACCGAAGGGCGTAGTTTTTACATCATTATAATATCCAGCCGTAAAAATGAAGAAAAATACAGCATCGGTAGGTTAACAATTCGCTGGATTCTTACAAGATAAGTTTTTTGGCTAAAATGAAACGAGCAGTAGGTACGGGTTTAGGGCTCTTCTACAGCAATTAATTAATTTGAATGATATGAAAAAATTAATTAAATTGAGTACAGTGTAATCAAACATGTTAGTAATACTAACGTTAACTTTATTTAAATAATTATTTTCAATAGAAGAGTACTTAAAACATATTATTTTAGATCGAAAAAAGAACCCTAACTAGATAAATTATGAGAGCACAGACCAAAGAAATGCAAGCACAGCTAACGCCACAAAAAGTAATACAATTACTGAAGGATGGCAATAGCAGGTTTGTCAATAACTTAAAAGTAAACCGCAACCTACTACAGCAGGTAAACGAAACTTCCGATGGGCAGCATCCTTTTGCTATTATTCTCAGCTGTATAGACTCCCGGACATCTGCTGAATTGATCTTTGACCAGGGTCTCGGCGATATTTTTAGCTGCCGTATCGCAGGGAATATCCTCAATGACGACATCCTGGGAAGTATGGAATTTGCCTGTAAAGTGGCAGGTTCGAAGCTGGTCATTGTTCTGGGCCATAGCAAATGTGGAGCGATCAAGGGCGCATGTAATCATGTGGAGATGGGCAACCTCACCACTTTACTTCAAAAGGTAGAGCCTGCTATTGCAGCAGAAGTTAGTACTAAGAACAACCGGGATGCAGGGAATAAAGCTTTCGTTGAAAACGTGGCTGAACTGAATGTGAGGCTAACCTTAAAACAAATACCTAAAGAAAGCCCAATACTCGCCGAAATGATCCAACAGAACGAAATTGCTTTGATAGGAGGGATGTATAATGTAGACACCGGTCTGGTTGAGTTTTATGAGGAAGAAATTATATCGGCAGAGACGCTGTCCAAACAAAGCGCCTCCAGTATCTAAGCAGGATATAGAAACGAAAGAAGCTCATGCGTATACATGACGAAGATAAAGCAGTGAAAAACTAGTGCATAGCAAGCAATATCAACCTGTCAAGATTCACATTAATATTGACGAAAAGCTTTACCTGAAAGATCCTAATTCTTCTGATTTAGGCGTAAAGATTATCCTCAACAGCATCAATATGATTGATGTAATGGGTTTTGAGACATTTACCTTCAAGAAACTAGCTTTACAGGTTGGTGCTTCTGAACCCTCTGTTTACCGCTACTTTGAAAGTAAGCACAAATTATTACACTATCTGCTTGCCTGGTATTGGAACTGGATGGATTACCAGCTAATGCTGGCTACGCAAAACATAGCCTCACCAGAACAGCGTCTTCGGTCGGCGATCAAATTGTTGTCGCAACCTATACAGGAAGACCCAAATTTCGATCACATAGACGAGACAGCGCTCTACAGGATCGTTGTTTCTGAATCTTCCAAAGTATATTTAATTAAAGGGGTTGATAAGGTCAATCAGGAAGGATTGTTTGTAGGCTACAATAGGCTCTGCAGCAGAGTAGGGGCGATCGTGAAGGAAATAAACCCCGACTACCGATTTCCGACAGCATTGATATCCACCGTGGTAGAAAGCTCCCATGATCAGAAATTTTTTGCTGAGCATCTTCCTTCCTTGACCGATGTAAAATTGAATAACCTGAATGATACAACAGTTTTCTTAACAGAGCTGGTATTTAAAGCTATCCGACCATATTAACGTGAAACGCGGTTAGAGTTGCTGTTTTCCTGCTCTTGCCAGCTACATATTTAATATTTTAAAAATAATTTCGAAAACCTCTAAAGATTTTACTAGCTTTACAATAAATTACTGGTTTTTGGAAGGCAATCTGCTTTTCAGAATTAAAAGGGAATTTCGTAGGTGGTAATCACCAAAATCGAAAGCTGTCCCCGCAACTGTAAGCCTTTAGAAGTTATTGAAAATCACAAAACCACTGCCCTCAAGGGTGGGAAGGTATCAATAACCGGGCGAGCCAGGAGACCTGCCGTAATTGTTTTATTTCAAAGCTTTCGGGTGAAAGGCTGGGAAAGATTTAGTGCTACCCACTAAACCTATCTCATGTTTTCTGGAATTCTTTGAATTAAATTAATTGAATTAATTTAATTCCAGGCTAATGGTTGTTCGACAGGCAATAGGTATTGCCCTATGTTTTATTTTTTCTTTGCTAAACCTGCAGGCACAGGGTGTAGCCGATGCCGACACGATCGTGCTACAGGAAGTCACCATTCAGGGACTCCCGTTGCAGCGGTTTTCTGTTGGAAACAAAGTTGAAACTATTGACTCGGCTTCCATCGGTGAGTTTCAAGGCGGGTCTCTTGCCGATCTGCTTTTGCAACGCACACCACTCTACCTTAAAACTTATGGAAGTGGCATGTTGTCAACGCCATCTTTCAGGGGTACTTCCGCCAGTCATACTGCTGTAATGTGGCATGGCATAAACATTAACTCCGCCTCACTGGGCCTAAGCGATTTTTCCATCATTCCTGTTTTCGCCATGGACCAGGTGGCCATCCATTATGGAGGCAGCAGCTCGCTTTTTGGAAGTGATGCCATAGGAGGTACCATCGATTTATCATCTTCGCCAGCGTTTGGGCAGGGCCTGCGAACGGAACTGCGCCAGGAAATCGGTAGCTTTGACCATTATTTTACCTCATTAGCAGTGAAGTTTGGTCATCAAAAGCTGGCTCTTAAAACAGGCGTATTCCACCGGTATTTAGAAAACGACTTCCCCTTCGTCAATACCACACGTTTTAACAGTCCTTCTGAAAGACAGAATAATGCCACAATCCGGCAGGCAGGCATCGTTCAGGATATCTATATCAAGACCAGCACCAGAAACTACATCAGCATCAACGCCTGGGCTAATCAAAGCGACCGGCAGATCCAGCCTACTATGACCAACAGACAGAGCGACGACCACCAAAAGGATCGCAACATCAGAACAGCAGCCAACTACCACCACCATAGCGCGTGGGGCTATAGCAATATCAGGGGAGGCTATATTTATGATCTGATCAATTTCAATGGTTCCAGCTCAACAATCAATCGGCTGTACGGTGCAGTGCAACACGAGGTAGACCTGGGCAGCCGCTGGAATATCAGAATTGGAGGCGATTGGAACCATATCATAGCCGATGTGCCCGGGCACGGGAGGCGCATCAAAGAAGATAGAAATGACGTATTTATTCTGTCACGCTTTTCTCCATCCGACAAGCTGCAGTTCCATCTCAATGTCCGTAAGCCGATGGTAAGTGGATTTAAAACGCCCGTTGCACCCTCACTGGGCACAGCGTTTACGTTTTGGCAGCAGCAGAAGAGGCAGCTGACCTGGAAAGCAAGTGTCGCAAAAAATTACCGCGTTCCCACGCTCAACGACCGATTCTGGAGTCCGGGAGGAAATCCGGCTATCACGCCCGAAACGAGCATCAATACTACGACGGGGTTGGTTTATAGCAAACAGGCCAATCATCAAAATCATCAAATTGAGCTTTCTCTTTACAATAACGTGGTAGACGATTGGATCATCTGGATCCCCGGCGACACCTTCTGGTCGCCGGAAAACCTCAAAAAAGTACAAGCCCGCGGCATAGAACTCAGCCACCGCCTCGATCTACAGGTTGGGGTAGTCAAGGTGCAATCCACGCTGGCTTACCTGTTTTCCAAAACGACAAGCATCAGCTCCGATATTCCGGAGGAAAAGGGCATGCAGCTGCCTTACACACCCTTGCACAGCGGAAGCTTTCATACCCGCATGAGCTATAAAAGCTGGACTATCAATCCGGCCCTTAATTATACAGGACGGCGCTATACCACTTCCTTTCAGGACCGGGACCTGCCAGCTTATGCATTGGTCGATATTCGATTTGGCAAGGTTTTTCAATGGCAGGAGCAGGCGCTTCATTTCGGACTGGCCATCAACAATATCACGGATAAAGTATACCAGAATTATGAGTACCGCGCCATGCCCGGAAGAAACTTTACGGTCAGCATCAAATACAATATCAACTGATAACCAATTATTTAATTCACATTCTTTCAACCAATAATTTAATCTTAACTATTCTACGCTAACATGAAAAACACGCATCATTTTTTTTACTTATTGCTCATTATTGCCTTTCCATTTCTTCAATCTTGTGACAGGGATGACGATTCTGCACCCGCTGGCGAGTTCGCCACTGGTGTCATCATCAGCGATGAGGGAAACTTTAGACGATCCAATGCATCGGTTACTTATTTCAATCCTTCCACGGAAAATATCCGATACCGCATATTTGAAAGCACCAATAACAGGCCGTTGGGCGATGTGCTTCAGGATATCTATTTTGATGAAGGCACCGGTTACCTCGTACTGAATGGCAGCAACAAGGTCGAAGTAGTCAATGCAAACACATTCGAGTCTACAGGAGTCATCGAAGAGAACCTGATCAATCCACGCTATATGACTTCGACCAACGGCAAAGGCTATATCACCAATTGGGGGCCATTTGATGAAAACTATAACCTCAACGAGTCTTTTGTTGCCGTTGTGGACCTGGCTACCAATACTGTCACCAAGAAGATCGCCACTGGGGCGGGCACGGATCAAATTGGCGTGTTTCATAATAAAATTTTTGCCGCCAACAATTACGGCAATTCCATCAGCGTCATCAATACAACCGACGACGAAGTGATCCAGACGATCGATGTGGCATCCAGCCCCGGACAGATGGTGGAAGATGCTGAAGGAAATATCTGGGTGATTTGCGCCGGCAGCTATCAGCAGGGCGATGGATTTCTCTATGTCATTGACGCTACAACCGAAGAAAAGATTAAAGAGATTGCATTGGGCATGAATGCCTCAACCAACCTGGCCCTCAATAAAGAAAAAAATAAAATATACTATACCTCTGGCAAATCCGTCTATGCCATTGACATCGCAGCTACAACGGCGCCGACAACAGCCTTGTTTACGAACAGTGAGCTGGTCGGTAGCGTGAGCGCAATTGGCATAAACCCTCAGGACGGTAACATCTATATCGGCGACGCCCGAGGCTTCCAGGGAAGCGGTAGGGTTTATATTTATTCGGCCACAGGAGAACTCCAAACCAACTTCTCTTCAGGCATTGGGCCAAACCAGTTTTGGTTCAAGTAAAATCTTTCCTGTTGCTAAAGCCTTTGGATATTGCAAATCAATATTCAAAGGCCTATTTTTTTAAAGCTTTGGGCGTCCGGGCAGGCTCTTTGTTTCAACGCCGGGCTACTCACAGCCATTCCGCTGCTGCACGCTACAGTTCAGCGCCAGGAAGCCTTGCAGCACAAAAAGCACCGTACCCTTCCCGCCCTTACCGGGGTTTCCACGTCGATCCTTGACGCAAAGGGAAATTTAGGGTCTACACTTGATCTGAGTCTACCTGACTTTATTAACGGATATCCATTAGGAAGCATCATCTTTTAGGGTAATGATGATTTCATCATTACGCTCCATCCGGGCTTCCTTTACTCTATCGACATCTGTGGTATTGGCATTCATGTGCAGGTTGCACCAGGTCCTGTTCACTTCAATGGCTTTTCAACATGGCACCCCACAATATTTCGCCATCCTTTACGAATCAGCCACTATTTCCTTTAATCGGTGCCAAATTTTTAAAGTGAAAAGCGAAAAAGAAGGAGAAAATTCAGTGAATAACGTCAGTAAAAGGCACGCGGCAAGAATCTTAAAAAAAAGTTTGGTCTCCGTGAGATTCCTGCTCAGCAAGGACCCCGATGGCAATCACAGATCAAGGCTGTCTCCTTACCATAAATGCTTTTTGCAAGGACGCACAAGCGCAATGCCTACATATATAAATGCAGTTACATTCGACAAGAGTTTGGAGAAAGCTAAATTGCCCGGTATTTTAATTCAGCAGTTGATCAAAAAAACGAAACTACCTGGTTTATAGGGAAGAGACTGAGTATACTGCATTTGCTATCACTTCAATAATAACAGCTATTCACGCCTTCTTGTTAGCGCGGTCATTCCGCATGGTCGACATTTTTCAGCAACAGGACTATATAATAATGCGCAAAACTAAAATCCCGATTATATGGTTCTTCCTTTATAGTGGAATTTATTTTTTAATTTTTGCTTTTTGATAGCATAATGATGTAAAAAAAGTTAAATTTACTAGCAAAACTTACACGTCATTTCGGTATGAAATTAGATCATTTTTTAAATTTACGTCTGGCGTTTTTTGTCTTCACCTGCCTGATTCTTGAAGGGGTTAGCGGCTTCGCCCAATGTCCGACCCAAAATCCTGCGGTCTATCCTTCTAAATATTGCAAAGAGGAGATTATCACAACCAGTAATGGTACCGAATATATTGTAAGAAACTTACCTGTAGGTGATAATGTGGGTAAGTCTTTGCCTGTTTTAGTTGACCTTCATGGTGCCGGAGCCATCAAGGGTGAACAGATGATTAGTATTAAAGGAAACAAAGAAGACATTGCCTTTAATGGACCAAAAGATCAAGGTCTTGTGTCTTTAGTCAGGGAGAATGACATGCGGGCTCTATTTGGAAATATGCTGATCGTTTTGCCCTACCTACCCAGAGATCCGTCAATAAAGAGAGATGATGATCAACTATGGGATCCGAAGAATATCGATGCAGTAATTGAAGATCTAAAGAAGCGTTTTGATGTCGATGCCAACCGAATCTATATGTCAGGCATTAGCTTGGGTGCAAAGGGTGTTTGGGACTATGCATTGGCGTACCCACAAAAGGTTGCTGCAATTATTCCTATTGCAGGAAATGCTAACCCAACAAACATCTGCAGCCTTACAAACGGAAGCGCTAATGACGTTGCCGTTTGGGCCTTACATGGTTTAGATGATGGCGTCGTTAATCCTCTTGGTGAGAGTAAAAACTCAGGTAGATATGGTAGTAAGTACTTGGTAGATGCCCTTACAGCCTGTTCTGATAAAAATTATAACCCACGTGTTACCCTCTTAAGGAACGTTAAGCATGAAAAATGGGATCAATATTATAATAATTCTGGAGGATTTTATATTTACGATTACGTTAGAAAAATTTCAAAAAACAATACCGCCAACATAAGTCCATTTGTAGATGCTGGCGGACCTGACCTCAAAATCAAGAGCAGGACCGAGCCAATGACCTTGCTGGGATCTTCCTTTGACGTGGACGGAAGTATCGCTAAGTCTAGCTGGCGCAAGGTTTCGGGCCCTTCTGTCGATAAAATGACATCAAATAAAGACACTCTGGTCATACAGGGTTTAACAGCTACAGGGATCTATACATTCGAATATACTGTTGAAGATGACGGTGGTTCCAAAACAAGTGACCAAATTACTTTGGAAGTTTTAGAAAATGATGGTGATAACGCGATCACCGCTTTTGAGCTATTGGTCTTAAATGGTGCGGGTTCAGCTTATACGTTCAAAGAAGCGATCAACAACACCAACTTTAACTATGTCTTAAAGGAAGGTGTGGCCGATAGATTAAGCTTTAGAGCAGTTAGTTCTTCTTCAACGACCGGAAGTGTAAAATTTACATTAAATAATCACCGGAATTTCTTCACAACTAAATATAAGGATAATATTATGTTTTCCGTTGGCCAGCCATATGTTGCTAAGGCAGGCGATGTACTACATATAACTGCTACTCCCTATTCAGGATCGAACGGAACAGGGACTGCCGGCGTGTCCCGGGTCATCACCGTTCGCGTCTTAGCTGATCAGGACGCGCAGCCCGTTACCTTTTTCAAGTTCGAAGGAAAGCCCGAAAAAGCAAAGATCTCGCTCGACTGGGCCACGTCATCCGAAATCAATAACGATTTCTTTACCGTAGAACGATCAGCCGATGCCGTTCGATTCCAACCCATCGGAACTGTACCTGGCGCAGGCAACAGCACTGCTATTTTATCCTATCATTTCGAAGATAGAGCACCCCTGTCCGGCATCAATTACTACAGGATCCGGCAGCAGGATTTTGACGGGCAATTTGACTACTCCAAAATTATACAGGTAGACAACATCTTCGGTGACCGTTGTGTGCTTTCCGTTTTCCCAAATCCGGCCGCTGTGGGGCAACTACAGCTTAACTATGCGTGTGCGATTGCACAGTCGCCTGTAGAAGTAAGCATTTTTAATGGCCTCGGAGAACGAGTGTATGCATATGCCATTCAACCCGAAAAGCTTGAGAACAGTACCATTCCCCTGGAGGTAAGCCTTCCTGCAGGTTTATATATTTGTCTTATACAACAGGAAAATCGGGTATCAAGGCAGAAATTAGTAATAAAAGATGAATAGCAGCAGGACTGGTGCCTCTCGGTTACCAGAAACTTGCTTTGCATTTCTGAAGTATAAGTTCTTCCTTCACCTCGATTTCTTCTCACTGTTAGGTTAAAAAATGTTAAAGAGCGCCGTTAAAAGGAGATTCCGAAAAATTTAATTTGGATACTTGCGGATAAATAATAGATTGCCATTAAAAAAACCTATTGGCAATGAAATTATTACTATTCACTTTTGCTTTTTTGCGGGTTTTATCGCCTACCCACGCCCAACAGCAGGAAGCGCACCTTTTAGGGATTGTGACTCGGGTCGAACTTGCGGCTACAGCTTGGTTTCAGGAGCAGTACGATGACTACACCCCACATCCTGAGATTATGGGATCATTAAAAAAGCAGGATCTTAAAAAATATATCGTCCAGGTATTTTTTGGGAGCTGGTGTGGTGATAGCAAAAGAGAAATGCCCCGATTTTTAAAGATCATGGATCAGCTCAATGTGCCGCCAGAAAATATTCAAATTATCGGTGTCGACAAGGGCGAAAATTACAAGCAAAGCCCGGGCCGGGAGGAGCGGGGCAAGGCGATTTATAGGGTTCCTACATTTGTCATGTATAAGAACGGTGAAGAAAAAGGAAGGATCGTCGAATATGCCGCTTTCTCGATGGAACGCGACCTCATGCTTATTCTACAGCAAAAGGCCTATGCGCCCAACTATTATAGCTATCCATTGATTAGCCAGTGGTATAATGACGGTATCCTAAAGGATAAAAATTTAATGTGCGGGGCATAGTGAATCAGATCAGACATCTTGTAGCTGATGCAGGAGAATTAAATGCCGCTGGTTACGTATTTTTAAAAAGGCACGAAATCGACGAAGCCATCCGTATTTTTCAGCTCAACTCAGTGCTCTTCCCCAAGGTCGCTAATACATACGATAGCCTTGGGGAGGCCCTTATAGCCAGCTCCCAATTTTCATATGCATTATGGGCTTATCAAAAGGCTGAAGAAATTGATCCAGAAAATACTTCCTATAAGGCAAAAAAAGACGAGCTTCAAATAATGATCAACGCTCCAGGTCAGACTAAATAATTAGTTCGATTGCTGATCATATAGCGATGTTTTCTTTTATTTTGTAAATTGATATGCATATAGTATCATTCAACTTTTTCTTAAGCAACTTTTCTTATGCTCAACTACAGCAAGAACTTTAGAACTATAGTCACGTTATCCATTTTCCTGATGCTGGCATCCATTAATTTTGCATATAGCCAGACTCCGGAAGAAAAACTGGTTTCACTCGGCATTACCTTACCTACGATTGCGGCACCTGTTGGCAGTTATGTACATGCGATAAGGGTTGGAAACATCATTTATCTTTCTGGTAAAGGGCCGCGAAAGGACGACGGTGCCTATGTTACTGGAAAGGTGGGGAGCACCCTTACTATAGAAGAAGGGCAACAAGCCGCGAAATTAGCGGCTGTCATACAGCTTGCTGTTTTAAAGCAGGAATTGGGCTCCCTTTCCAATATAAAGAGGATTGTGCGGGTAAATGGTTTTGTGAATTGTGATGCCGGTTTCCAGGACCAACCCAAGGTAATCAATGGTTTTTCAGACCTGATGATCGCCGTCTTTGGTGAGAAGGGCAGGCATGCCCGAACTGCATTAGGTACGAATGCTTTACCGTTCAATATGGCAGTGGAGGTAGAAATGATTGTCGAGGTGGAATAATTCCAGTCAGAACTTTGAGCAATACCGTAGGATGACTAGCTGGTGAAATACTTGTCATTTCTTATAAATCTGTATATTTGAAAAAATTCGGATCAGATTTTGCTACGCGTCTTTGAAATTGAATATCATTAAGATCAACCTATTCTACAGTTTATGAAAATAATAAGTTTGACCCTCTGCTTTTGTATGGCTACAATAGCCCTTTCTGCACAATCAAAAAAGGAACTTCAGGCAGAACTCACGCGCGTAAAAGCCACTATGGAAGCTTTAAAAGCATCCAAGGTAGTAGACATCACCGACCCGGCAGACAAAACAGCCTATGCTTTGGGCGTGATGATGGCCAGTAGCGCCAGGGCACAGGGAATAGATTCCCTGAAACTAGAAGCCTTGATGCTTGCCTTTCAAGATGTTTATGCCGACCGGACACTGAAGATCGAAAAGACCGAAGCCAGCACTATTGTACAGCAATATGTACAAGAAGCGCAGGAGACACAAAAAGTACAGAAAAAAACAGAAGGAGAGGTGTTCTTAAAGAGAAATAAGGATCGGGAAGGCGTACAGGAGACCGCCAGTGGCTTGCAATATAAGGTTATACAAGTTGGAAGTGGGCAGACACCTAAGCCTGCCGATCAGGTTACTGTACATTATACGGGCAAGCTTTTAAATGGTACCGTCTTCGACAGTTCGGTAGAAAGGGGTGAGCCCATCACTTTGGGCGTAAGCCAGGTAATACCAGGGTGGACAGAGGCACTTCAACTGATGAAAGAAGGCGATAAATGGGAGCTATTTATCCCATATCAATTGGCCTACGGAGAACGCGGAGCCGGTGGTGAAATCCAACCCTATGCTACCCTAATATTTGAAGTGGAACTTTTAAAAATCAATGAATAGGAATATTTTTTACAAGCTGTAATAAACATCAGGAAAACGCAGTGCTTTCAAGAATGCGTTTTTTTGCTTTTAACCGACCTTAGGCATAAAAATGCAAACTATGTTGTAAATGTTTTCAAAAGGATGTTTAATCAGAGGCATCCATAGCAACTAAAAAATAATTGCTTTTTCAGATAGTAGAATT
>LXQK01000188.1:9695-15666 GCA_001683905.1 Marivirga sp. ANT-B6 | reverse complement strand
TTGCTGAATTTATCCTAAATTTTATTTTTAAAAAGATGTAAGCCGGTTAATATGGCCGCTTTTACCCAAATAAACACCCATGAAATATTTTCTTTTAGCATTTGTCACCCTCCTTTCTTTGCACGCCTTAGCACAGGAAAACAAGTATGAGGGGAAGTTTGAACAACTTGAAACCAAATTAAGAACAGCAAACGTTTACCGTACTGCTTCCGGTGCTCCCGGCCACGAATACTGGCAGCAAAAAGCAGATTATGAGATTGATGTGGAGTTGGATGAGGCAAACCATCGTATCATTGGCTCCGAAATAATTACCTATACTAACAACTCCCCTGATCAGTTAAAGTATTTGTGGCTTCAGTTGGATCAAAATATGCGTGCCAGCGACTCAGACACTTATAGCACGGCCACCAGCAATATCAACGGCAGAATGTCGGCACGCGGTCTGCAATCTATCATTGGCTATGACTTCGATGGTGGGCACAAGATTTCGGCCGTTAAAGACAATACCGGCAAGGACCTGGCATACACCATCAATAAAACCATGATGCGGGTAGATCTTCCTGCGCCAATGAATACAGGTGACAGCTTTATATTTTCTGTTGCCTGGTCTTATAATATCAATGACCGACTGGTGATCAGCGACAGAGGAGGATACGAAACATTTCCTGATGATGGTAATACTTTGTATACCATAGCCCAATGGTTTCCGAGAATGGCAGTTTACAGTGATTATGAAGGGTGGCAACACAAACAATTTCTTGGTGCAGGTGAATTTACCCTCGTATTCGGAGATTATAAAGTCCGTATGACGGTACCGGCAGATCATATTGTAGCGTCTACAGGCGTATTGCAAAATCCAAACGATGTGCTAACGACGACAGAAATTGATAGGTTTGAAAAGGCCAGGACGGCTACGAAGCCTGTAATAATTGTAACGCAGCAGGAGGCAGAGAAAAAAGAAAAATCCCGTGTCAAGGGCAAAAAAACATGGGTCTACCATGCTGAAAATGTACGGGATTTTGCCTGGGGAAGCTCCAGAAAGTTTATTTGGGATGCCATGGGTGTCGACATCAATGGGCAAACCGTTATGGCAATGTCATATTATCCAAAAGAAGCCAATCCTTTATATGAGCAATATTCTACCGAAGTAGTAGCGCACACGCTCAAAGTGTACTCTAAACACAGCATCGATTATCCCTATCCTGTAGCGATTTCCGTAGAGGCTTCCAATGGCATGGAGTACCCGATGATCTGCTTTAATTATGGCCGTCCGGAAAAAGATGGCACCTATTCGGAAAGTATCAAGTATGGTATGATCGGCGTAATCATCCATGAAGTAGGCCACAACTTTTTCCCTATGATCATCAACTCCAACGAACGACAGTGGACCTGGATGGATGAGGGATTAAATACTTTTCTTCAGTTTCTTACTGAGCAGGAATGGGACAGAAATTACCCTTCAAGAAGAGGGCCTGCGTCGAAAATTGTTCCTTACATGAAAGGGAGTAAAGACGGTATGAGGCCCATCATGACAAACTCAGAACAAGTGCTTCAGTTGGGCCCTAATGCTTATGGAAAACCTGCTACTGCGTTAAATATCCTTCGGGAAACAGTAATGGGGCGGGAGTTATTCGACTTTGCCTTTAAAGAATATTCTCAGCGGTGGGCATTTAAACATCCTACACCTGATGACTTTTTTAGAACCATGGAAGATGCTTCAGGTGTCGACCTGGATTGGTTCTGGAAGGGTTGGTTTTATACCGTAGACAATGTAGATATTGCCATTGCCGACGTCAGCCATTATCAAATGAATACAAATAATCCGGATGTCGAAAATCCTATTCGACAGAAATTGAAAGCAAGGGAAGATTTTGACATAGGAAGGGCAAGAAACAAAGAGGACATACCAGAAACTGCTATTGAAAGAAACCCTGCCTTGCGAGATTTCTATAATAATTACAATGAATTTGAAATAACGGAGTCTGATCGCAAAGCTTATAAAGACTATGTAGCTTCCTTAAATCCACAGGAAAGGGAAATACTGCAGAAAGGGTACCATTTCTACGAGGTCACTTTTGAAAATCTTGGCGGCCTGGTCATGCCTCTGGTCATTGAATTTACCTATAAAGACGGTTCAAAAGAAGTAAACAGAATACCTGCCGAGATTTGGCGAAAGAATGAAAATAAAATCACAAAGGTTTTTGCCAAAGAAAAGGAAGTAACCAATATTGTTTTGGATCCATTCCTGGAAACTGCAGATATCAATCTTGAGAATAATTATTTCCCTGAGCAGGACGTGCCGACGCGCTTCGAGCTATATAAGCAGCAGGCAGGCGGGGCGCGGGGCGCTTCATCAGGCGGCAACCCAATGCAGAAGAAGAAAGGCAAAAAGTAATAGTAATCCCTTACCGGCAATCATGGCATGTGTTTTTAGCGCGCGTGCCATGGACCGGTGATGGCCAGTGTAAGTCCGGCGTCTTGGATGTTGACAAAAAATGTTTCTCCTGAAGGTGAAAAAACACCGCCTGCCATTTCCGATTCGAAGCCGATGTTTTCTGCTAATCTATAATATTTCCCCTCGGGCGATATACCTACTACAAATGGGTGAGGATTATCCTCACACGTAATCACATCGCCCCATGGCGCAACAGTAAGATTGTCGCAATTTCTAAGAAGAACGGAATTATTCGGTTCTACAAAAAGCGTTAATAATCCAGGGGTGTTTTTTTCTTCGCCCTGTCCCTCATATTTACTGGGTTTATACTTGAAAATCTGCCCTTGCTCATTGGCGCCACCATTGGTGCAGGCGAAATACAGTTCATTATTCCCCATCCACATGCCTTCACCACGAGCAAAACGAGCCGCACCAAGGGCATGCCCTCTCATGCGCAGGTCATCTTCGGGCGCTTCAACGTCATCCAGATCGATCCAGAAGACCTCAAAATCTTTGCCTTGTGGAAATATAGTGGCCTCAAGATGCGGCCAGTTTCGAGTATCCATTCCGCTTTCGCCTTTGATAGCAAGTGCCTGGAGCTTTCCTCCCTTTTGTAGATTTCCTTTTTCATTGGGCAGAAACCGATAGATGAGTGAATCAGGCCTATCTTCCGTTTGGTAGACGATGCCAGATGGTGGGTGTACAGCTACCGCTTCGTGATTCATCCTGCCCATCGCCTTTAGTGGCACAGGTTCACGCAGCATGATCTTTTCTGATGCCAGCACTTCAAAATTATAGCCATGATCCTGCTCAAGCTTTCCGTTTACCTGGCCTTTTAGCGTTACATCCTCTTCACAGGAGATCCAGCTATTCCAGGGTGTTGGTCCACCGGCGCAATTTCTTATCGTGCCCGTAAGGCTAAGATACGACGTTTCTACTTCCTGCGTCGCAGGATTGTATACCATGGTGGTAGTACCTCCCAAAGCCGGCATTTCTCCACTGCCATAATCGTACAGCTGGGTCTTTTTAATTTTAGATAGCAGTTCGTAGTTAGAACCAAATGGACTTGATTCCAGGTCTGTGGGGGAAATTTCGTGGTTTCTGATAATGATAACTCTACCCTTCGGTCCTGCAAATGTAGCCATTCCGTCAGGCCGGCCGGGTGTTAAGAATCCGTCGGTCATAGGCGCTCCTTTTTTCGATACGACCTTATAGGAAAACCCTTTTGGCAAATTCAGCATCCCCGCCTTGTCCTGAACTAAGGCACCGTAGCCTGGCAGATTTGGCATGTGGCTAGCGGCAAGAAGCGGGTTATGGGTAAACTTCATTAGGCCTATCATGCCGAGGCTCGCCATGGTAGCACTTTTCAAAAATTTTCTTCGTGAATTCATGTTCATGAAGATAATGGATAAACATTAAAAATCCATTATTAAAGACGTAATCTATTTAATAAATGAGTGGAAATTATATTGCTGTCGATAGGTTAAAACTATTTTTTGTCAAAATCATGTAATAGCAGTTCCAATTCTGCCCTTGCTTCTGACCTGGAAATACCGTCATGGGGGGCGGTTACAATTGCCTTTAGCAGATCGCCTACAACATGGCCATCAAAGTCCATAGCTTCTGCAAAAAGTGTAGCCAGCTGAAGCTCAATGTCTTCTACTTCCTGGTCGAGGTAGATCATAGATACTACGTCAAAAACTTGCTCCAAAGCCTCTAGCCTACTGGTCGGCACATAAAATTTTACATCCTTATTGTCCCTATGCTTCAGGGGTAGATCTTCCTCTTTTAATTTTAACTGAAGGCCCCACTTCTGAATACAAGCTAAAAATTCATCCGCATCCCGCAGGTTAAAAACAAAATATCCATAGATATTATCAAAACTCTTTTTCAACACATCATACTCTGAGGGTCTCAATCTTAAGGTTTTCATAAAAAAGTTGCTAAGCAAATATCAGTTTAGATAATTCATTTACGCCTAATCAAATCTAAAGACTTCTTTTTTAGCATATCATCAACAAAGTATCTTAAACAGGCAGGCGTAATATTCGTTAAGAAATTAAACAAATGTAAATTGTGCCATGTGGAAAGAAGAAGATAATAAATTGATGCAGACTTTTGAATTTTCAGATTTTGTCGCTGCTTTTGGTTTTATGACAAAAGTCGCCCTTGTTGCTGAAAAAATGAATCACCACCCCAACTGGAGTAATGTATACAACCAGGTAACCATAGAACTTACCTCCCATGATAAAGGCAATACGGTGACAGACCGCGACAGAAAGTTAGCTGCTGCCATTGACAAATTGTTGAAGTAGCATTTTTAAAAGGGATAATTTCTTTCTACCTTAAATTTATTACTTTTGGTGGTGCTTGAAACAACCTCCCTGTATATAGTACCTACGCCCATTGGAAATCTTGAGGATATTACCTTAAGAGCTCTACGGGTTCTCAAAGAGGTAAACCTTATTCTGGCAGAAGATACACGCAACTCGGGTATCCTTCTAAAACATTTTCAGATATCCACGCCTATGCAGCGATACCATGCTTTCAATGAGCATAAGGTTCTGGATGGCTTGATCAGGAGACTTCAAAGTGGCGAAAAAATGGCGTTGATTACTGATGCCGGGACGCCTGCGATTTCTGATCCGGGCTACCTGATGGTCAGGGCTTGTCTTCAAAACAACATTAAAATTGAATGTCTGCCAGGAGCTACTGCTTTTGTACCGGCGTTGGTAAAGTCGGGCCTACCGGCAGATCGTTTTAGCTTTGAAGGTTTTCTGCCTCAGAAAAAAGGACGAAAAACGAAGCTTATGGAACTTTCAATAGAAGAAAGAACAATTATACTGTATGAATCTCCGCATCGTTTATTAAAGGCTTTAGTACAATTTGTGGAAGTGATGGGGCCAGATCGCATGGCTTCTGTCTCCAGAGAGCTTACGAAGATTTACGAAGAAACCATCAACGGCACGTTGCAGGAGATTATCAATTATTATTCAGAAAAGACAATCAAGGGTGAAATCGTCATTGTTATCGAGGGCAAAAAATAGCCCCTATTATCTTTTGTTTTTGTCGCTCTTTAGTGGCATACTTTTTTGGTTGGGTTGGCCCATCAAGCCCTTTCCCTTTTTGCTTTTTTTTGCGTTCGTGCCGCTGCTGATGCTGGAAGACACCATAGCACAAGGGCAATATAAATCGAAAGGGTGGAAATTTTTTGGGTACAACTATCTTGCTTTATTCATCTGGAACCTATGCACTACCTGGTGGGTGTACTACTCTACTGCTGTTGGGGCAATATTTATGCTACTGGCCAATACCTTCCTGATGACTTTGCCCTTGCTTCTCTTTAGAATCACCAAACGCTCGGCAGGCAATAGGTGGGGTTATTATGCATTTGTTCTTTATTGGCTCACCTTCGAATATATCCACCTCAACTGGGATCTTTCGTGGCCATGGTTAACTTTGGGCAATGGCTTCTCGGTTTTTCCTGAGTGGGTGCAGTGGTATGAATTTACCGGGGTTTTTGGCGGCAGTATTTGG
>LXQK01000188.1:7743-9552 GCA_001683905.1 Marivirga sp. ANT-B6 | reverse complement strand
GGATGCTTTCGCCAATTCTTTTTTCCTATTATATGTACTTTAGCTACGAAGAAAAAGGAGAGCCGACAGAAGTAGTCGTACTACAACCCAATATTGACCCTTTTACAGAAAAATTTATTGGTTCTGAAAATTTTATTCCTTTTGAAAAACAGCTAGAGCAATTCATTCACCTTTCGGAACAGAAGATAACACCTGCCACCAAATTTCTCGTGTGGCCAGAGACGGCATTGGATATTCGCGTTAATGAAGCTGAATTTAGAAATTCGAATGTAGTGCAACAGGTAATAGATTTTAGAGCACGGCACCCAAACCTGTCGCTAATTACCGGGTTAACTTCCTTAAGTATTTATCCTGACCAAGCGTCTGCGTCGGCTACAGCGCGATATTATGAACCTGGCAATATCCATTACGACGTGTACAACACAGCCTTGTTTATTGACGATGCCAATGAACACACTTTTTACCATAAGTCGAAGTTGGTACCAGGGGTTGAGATCATGCCCTATCCCAAGGCCTTCGGTTTTGTTTCTGACTTGCTGTTTGACCTGGGTGGAACATCTGGCGGGTATGGACGGCAAAAAGACCGAACTGTATTTTTTAATCAAGACAGTCTGGGGGTGGCACCGTCCATTTGCTATGAGTCGATTTATGGTGATTTTATGACCGAATTCGTCCGAAATGGTGCCAATTTTATCTTCATTATCACCAATGACGGCTGGTGGGGAAATACTTCGGGGCATCAACAGCATCTTGCTTATGCTACATTGCGAGCAGTAGAATCAAGAAGAAGTATTGCGCGTTCAGCTAATACGGGTATCTCCGCCTTCATCAACCAAAAAGGCGACATACAGCAGGCAACGGAATTTTGGGAACAGGATGTGATTGTCGGAACAATACGTTCCAACGATGAATTGACCTTTTATGCACAACATGGCGACTACCTGGGCAGCACAGCGGTGTGGCTTTCGGTATTGGTGTTTTTGGCCGGTTTTGTTAAGAAAAAAATAGTTTGAGATGGATTTAAATCAGAAGACACAGGAGGTAGTGGCCCTTTCCAGGGAAGTGGGGAAGTTTATTGCCAAAGAAGCAAGTGCTTTTGATCGGTCCAGTATAGAGCTGAAAGGGTTGAATGACCTGGTTTCTTATGTAGATAAAGAGGCGGAAAAGTTACTGGTAAAAGGCTTAAGGGATATACTTCCCCAGGCCGGTTTTGTCGTTGAGGAAGCTACAGCCACCCACCAGGATGAAGAATACATATGGATCGTAGATCCCCTCGACGGCACAACTAATTTTATCCATGGCTTGCCTGTCTTTGCTATCAGTATCGCGTTGATGCGTCATAAAGCGCTTGTGATGGGGGTGGTATATGAAATCAACAGGGATGAATGCTTTTATGCGCACCACGAGGGGAAGGCTTATATGAACGGGCAAATCATTCAGGTTTCCCCGGTAAAATCGCTAGGCGAATGCCTTCTGGCCACTGGATTTCCTTATTACAATTTTTCCAAAATGCAGAACTACCTCGACACCCTCAACACTTTTATGCAACAAACACATGGTCTTCGGCGGATGGGAAGCGCTGCCATTGATCTGGTTTATGTAGCTTGTGGAAGGTTTGAAGGATTCTTTGAATATAACCTCAGACCTTGGGATGTGGCGGGTGGAGCATTCATCGTATTGCAGGCTGGTGGCACCATCACCGACTTTAAGGGTGGCAATAATTATATATTTGGTAAAGAACTCATTGCCGGTAATGTGGCCCAGCCCCAGATGCTGGAGGTAATAAAAAAGCATTGGTAGTTTGAATTA
>LXQK01000188.1:0-7547 GCA_001683905.1 Marivirga sp. ANT-B6 | reverse complement strand
ATGTGGGGCGAATTTTGCTGGCGAATACAACCGCTAAAGATGGTTGTGCCAAAGGTTGCGGATCATGCGCGGCATCAGATAAAAAATTAGCTAAGACTGAACATCAGCCCCCCATGCTTCACACATCGGCAAAAAACGAGAATTCAGTCCCCTCAAGCTGATCTTTATTATAACGTGAAAGGGCATCAGGCCCAAACCCTCGTTCCTTCAGTACAATTCTTACACATCTCAATTTCACTGCGCGAGCGGATCAGGGAGCCCCTAAAATTTTGGTAGGCGTCACTTTTCCACAAGGCTTTGAAACTCGTTTTGCTCACGTCTCCCAGCATATAATGGGCGTCCTTATCAAAGCAGCAGGGCACGACCTTGCCATCCCAGGTGATCACACAAGAGTGCCACATCTTCCAGCAATGATTTAAGAGCTGGTTTTTTATCTTGAAAGTACCATCTGGACTGGCTTTATAGCGGGAAAACTTGTCCAGAGTAGGGATAAGCTCAGATCCTTTTTCGTAATCATAAATCTGGGCGGTTTTAAAACCTACTGTATCTACCCCCAATGATTTTGCTAATTCTCTCACCTCAGCCATTTGGTGCTGGTTGGGCTTTACCACCAAAAACTGAAAAATCACGTGTGGCGTGGAAGATTTAAGTTCCTTTTTCCATCGCAGCACATTTTTCGTTCCTTCCAGCACTTTATCCAGTTTCCCGCCAAGCCTGTAGGCACTATAGGTTTCCTGCGTGGTACCGTCTATGGATATGATCAGCCTGTCCAGTCCCGAAGTTACGACCTTTTTGGCCACCTGATCATGCAAAAAGTGTGCATTGGTGGAAGTAGCGGTGTAGATGCCTTTGGAAGAGGCATATTGTACGAGGTCGAGAAATTGTGGATGCCCGCCAAGCCTGTAGGCACTATAGGTTTCCTGCGTGGTACCGTCTATGGATATGATCAGCCTGTCCAGTCCCGAAGTAACAACCTTTTTGGCCACCTGATCATGCAAAAAGTGTGCATTGGTGGAAGTAGCGGTGTAGATACCTTTGGAAGAGGCATATTGTACGAGGTCGAGAAATTGTGGATGTAAAAATGGCTCACCCTGGAAGTAAAACAGTAGATACATCAATGTATCCTCCAGCTCATCAATAGTTTGCTTAAAAAGGTCGGCAGGAAGCATGCCCGTGGGCCGCGTAAACGACCGAAGGCCGCTGGGGCATTCAGGGCATCGGAGGTTGCAGGACGTGGTCGGTTCGAAAGATATGCTCATAGGCATACCGGCGTGCATTGGCCTTTTCATCACCTTGGAAGCCAAATAGCTCGCTACGACCTTACACATATTTAGCGCCTTAAACCACGTCAGCTTAGACAATAGATTCAGTGCATCCCTCAGGTTTTTATTCATGCTCCTATTTTCCTTTCACCAAAATTACAATTTTTATCTTCATTTTTAATACTTTTACCCGCTGACATGGATGTAAATGCACGAAATATTGCTAGCAGTATCATTTGCTTCTTTGTAGTTCCACACGGTTAGATTAACCTAAAACCCTATGGTATTGAGGATTATTAAAAGATGGTTGCCATTACTGCTTCTCTTTTTTTTGGGCTATTATTTCTGGCAAAACCGACCGTCGTGGCTGTTTAGAGGCGACGAAGAACGTACTACGGTCATTGTAAACCATAATACAATTTTAGAGAAAGTAGAGGCGCTGGGGAAACTTGAGCTGGTAAGGCATAATTTTAAAGAGGTAACAGAGCTTACTGAAAAGAACAAAGATTATCTGGGTATCTTCAAGGTGCCGGACTCGAAGGCCATACTGATTACTAGCGGGCAGGCCGTAGGCTGTATCGATCTTACTAAAATGGAGGTGCGTGATCTTAGGATGCAAAGCGACTCGTTATTGGTGGTACTACCAGCGCCTGAAATTTGCTATTATAAACTGGACCTGCAAAATAGCCAGATATACTCGGTAGAAAGATCCGTGTATTATAAAGATGACAAAGAGATCATCCAAAAGGCGTATAAGAATGCTGAGAAGCAAATAGAAACTGCGGCTCTTGCCTCTGGCATCTTAGAGCAGACTCGCAGCAACGCCGAAATTATGCTTCGGCCAATTCTAGAGCAATTGAGCGGTAAGCGGGTTTACTTTTACCAGAAAATGCCTGAAGAACCAATCCGCCTTGATTAAAGCCCTGAATTGCGGATATAATCCCAGACCATATCGGACTCATATCCTTTACCGATGAGATAAACGGCTGTTTTGTGCTTCCTTTTGTAGGCATCTTTCTCCTGTAACTGTTGAACTCTTTTCGCGACCAGTTTCTCCATAACACATTGGTAGTCTTCTTCCTGAATTTCCTGCATCCCTTTTTCGATGCAGTAGTCTGACAGGCCCAGCTGCTTTAAACCCAGTTTTATTTTGACTCTGCCCCAGTGCTTGATGCGGAACTTTCCTCCGGCATACGCCTTGGCAAAGCGCTCTTCATTAATATAATTTTCAGCAATAAGGAAGGCAATTGTTTCCTCAACGGTATCAGAATCAAGCTTCAAGGCATATAGCTTGTCCCTTACCTGCTGTTGCGTACGCTCCTGATAAGCGCAAAAAGCGGCACCTTTCATTCGTGCCTCCTGAATGATGGTACCGCCTGAAGAATTTTTGTCTGGTGCCATGATCAAATCGTTATGCATAGATGGCCACACGACCCATACCACCTTTCATTCGTGCCTCCTGAATGATGGTACCGCCTGAAGAATTTTTGTCTGGTGCCATGATCAAATCGTTACGCATAGATGGCCACACGATCCATACCCTCCCAGGAAAGATCCTGCATTGTATTTAAGCTTTAACTGCCTTGATAGGCTCTTTGATAAATCCTTTTCTTCGTAGAATGGTTTCTACAAATTTCTTCTCATTTTCTGAATTGAAAATTCGGAATGGTAAGTGTATGAGTTGCGCCTTGGAGATTATAAAGAGAAAATGGTCTTTGCCAACCTGCGCCTTCTTCACATTATCCCAGGTAATGGGCATACCCTGCTTTGTGTTTACCTTGATTAATATTTGGCGGCTATCGATTTCATAGGACAGCCTTTCAAACAATATCTTATTTTGCTCGAGTTGTGTGACACCGGCAAACTGAATTAACCAGAATAAAAGGTAAAGGACCAGGGCAATCAAGGCGCCGATAAAAAACCACCAGGTATGGATAAAAAAAGTGCCTGCGACAATAGCCAAAAAAATCAGGCTTACCCACCACTGCTCTTTTAAAATATTGATTAGCGCTAACTTGATATAAGTACCTGTTTCCAGTTTGTATTTTTTCGTTTTTACGATCATTGGGTTTTTAACACTTTTTAAAATAAATAAATAGGAATTGGGTCAAAAGGCTTTTAAACTAATATCCAGGCTTTTAACAGAGTGAGTGAGTGCACCAACTGAGATATAGTCCACACCGGTCTCGGCTACCTCGCGAATGGTTGATTCGGTGATACCACCACTGGCTTCAGTCTTAAATTGACCGCCAATAAGGCTCACGGCGTCTTTAAGTAAGGCAGGAGCCATATTATCAAGCATTATTACGTCCACACCGCCGGCATCCAGTACCTGTTGAACCTCCTCCAGGGTGCGTGTTTCCACTTCTATTTTCAGATTTTTCTGATGCTTGTCCAGATATGCCTGGGCTGCATAAATGGCTGCACCTACACCACCAGCAAAGTCGATATGATTGTCTTTCAGCATAATCATATCGTAAAGGCCAAAGCGGTGGTTTTTGCCCCCGCCGATAAAAACCGCCCATTTCTCAGGTAGTCTGAAATTGGGTGTGGTTTTTCGTGTATCTAATAAGGTGGCTGTTGTTCCGGCGATAAGCTTTGTTAGGTGATTGGTGTAGGTGGCAATACCGCTCATGCGCTGTACGCAGTTCAATACAAGCCTTTCAGCGCCAAGGATAGACCTGGCACTGCCATGAACCTGCAGTACAATATCGCCATATTTTACGTGCTCCCCGTCTGTAGCCAATGCTTTTACCTGCAGGGCAGGATCCACTACAGCAAAAATCTGGCGGGCAAGCTCCAACCCTGCAATAAGCCCTTCGCCTTTAATGATCATCTGCGCTTTGCTGATGGTATCGGCCGGTATCGCCGATAGCGCAGAATGATCTCCATCACCGATATCTTCTGCCAAAGCCGATGTTATAAAGCTTTTGACTGCCTCTGGAGTTAAATATTGTAATACCACGGGGCAAAAATAACAAAAGGCTCCGAATTGTTCAGAGCCTTTTAAAATAAAAGCAAGTATTTTATTCCTTTGTTAAAGTTATAGAATCTACTTTATAGGATTTATTTTCCTGTTTGATGTACATCACCACACGAAACGAGCCATTTTGGTATGAATACGTACCAATTGTGTACCGCAAACCCAAAGGAGAAGCGCCCTGATGTACATACTGAAAGGTAGTAGGAGGGTAATTTTTAAAGAAATCTTTTAAGATAAATTCCGCCTGAGTCTTGCTGTACACAGAATTTTCCCCATCCAGGTTGATCTCTACCCTTTCATTAAAATGCTTTATTAGCTCTCTGGAGCTGCCTGTTTTCATGGCCTCTTTCACATTGTTGATTACGTCACTTTGGCCCGAAGCTGAAAGTGCAGTAAAAAACACAAGCATAAAAAGAACGCTAAGAAATCGATTTTTCAAGTATTTGAATTTCATCATCAATTGAATGAATTTATTTTGAACATTCCAGCTTTCATTAACCTTAACATTCAAAATCTAAATTGGTCGTTACAAAATGCTACAACCTTGTACCATAGCAAAGCTTAACTGAACTAAAATTATGCCAATGTTTAATATTCCTTGAAAGTTATTCATGGAAAGCCTAACTTCAACATTTCAAATTAATACTTAAAGTAGCGAGAAGCAAATCACATTTACAACAAAATATTGAATCAATGAGTAAACGAGTATTATTGATGATCCTGGACGGCTGGGGAATTGCAACCAATCCTGAAGTTTCTGCTGTTGACCAGGCCAATACGCCATTTATAGATAGTTTATATACGAAACATCCTCATAGTACCCTGGAGGCTTCAGGTCTGGCAGTAGGTCTGCCAGCGGGTCAGATGGGAAATTCAGAAGTTGGACATATGAATATTGGCGCCGGACGGGTGGTTTACCAGGATCTTGTGCGAGTAAACCTTTCCATAGAAAATAAAACACTGGATCAGAACACCACTTTACTTAATGCTTTTGCCTATGCAAAGGAGCATCATAAAAAGGTACATTATATGGGCTTGGTTTCCGACGGCGGTGTCCACTCACATATAGAACACCTGAAGGCCCTTTGCACAATTGCGGCAAACAATCATATAGAGGACTTATTTATCCACGCATTTACCGACGGCCGTGACACGGACCCGAAAGGGGGTTATAATTACCTGCATGATGTAGCGCAACATCTATCGAAAACGACCGGAAAAATAGCCACGGTGATTGGCCGGTACTATGCCATGGATCGGGATAATCGTTGGCATCGCATTAAGCTTGCCTACAATGCCATGGTTCACGGGCAGGGAGAAAAAACTACCCAGGTGCTGCAAACGCTCCAGCAGTCTTATGTTAAAGGCATTACCGATGAATTTATTAACCCAATAATCCATACCGATAGTGCGGGCAATCCTATCGCTACCGTCGACCCTGGAGATGTGGTATTATGCTTTAACTTCCGCACCGACCGGGGCAGGCAGATCACACAGGCGCTAACACAGCGAAACTTCCCTGAAGAGGGAATGCAGGTGCTTAACCTGCACTATATCACATTAACCAATTATGACAGTACTTTTGAAAGGGTGGCAACGCTTTTTGAAAAAGATAATTTGAAAAATACCCTGGGGGAGGTTTTAAGCAGAGAGGGTAAAAGCCAAATCAGGATCGCCGAGACAGAAAAATACCCACACGTTACTTTCTTTTTTTCCGGTGGGCAGGAAACGCGATTTGAGGGTGAGAAAAGGATCCTTTGCCAGTCGCCGGCGGTAGCGACCTATGATCTGCAACCGGAAATGAGCGCTTTTGAAATTCGAGACAAAATTATCGTTGAATTAAAAAATAAATCGGCGGATTTTATCTGCCTGAACTTTGCCAATGCCGATATGGTGGGGCATACGGGAGACTTTCAGGCTGCAATATTAGCTTGTGAAACCGTTGATCAATGTACTAAAGATGTTGTAGCAGCAGCCCTGGCCAGCGACTACGAAATTATCATCATTGCTGATCATGGCAACTCAGATTGTATGATTAACGAAGATGGAACACCCAACACGGCACATACCACCAACCTGGTACCGTTTATCCTGGTCAACAATCATCAAACATATCGGATACAAAGTGGTAAGCTTGGTGATCTCGCTCCATCAATTTTGAAAATAATGGGATTACCCATACCAGAACAAATGACAGGAAATATCATAATTTCATGATGAAAATAAGCAGAACCTGGAGTTCACTTTTTATGGGCATCATGTGCTTCAGCGTAGCCTGTAACCCCGCCGACACGGTTGAGTTAGAAAAGAACGCCTATTTCGACCTGAAAGGAATGATTGCTGATCAGGTAAACTTACTTGATTCACTGCGGCCATCGCTACAAAAGGAGGCGATTATTGACGGTAGAAAGGAAGATCACCTGCTACAACCTGACAGTGCAGGTTGGGCCAGGGAAATGGAGATTTTTCTACTGGCCGATATCAATAAACCTGACCTTCGAGGAAGCTACAAAATTATAGAAAGTAACGAGGCAGAAACCGGTAATAGAGTGACGACGTACCTGGCGAAAGAAAAGAAAAAATTAGGGATAGAATACGTGAAAGTATCCAGAATTGGTGATGAATTAGCAAAAGTGGAGATGTTGTATACTGAAGAAAACGTACTTTACCAGACATTCCGAAAACTGGAAATGCATTTTGAACCGGGCACAAAGCGTCTATTTACTTATCATATCGATGGTCAGCAGAAAATGATTTTAAAAGATACGGTAAGCTATGCTATCTCCGGTAATCTCATCTATTGAGACTTGACGTGATCAGATACGAGATAATGCGTCCATCAGGCCCATGTTTTCTCCCTTTATTTTCACCACGAGCATCGGAATGTTGTCGTTGATGCTAATCAACTTTTCGGCAATACTTCCAATGATCACCGATGCTGCCGCTGTGCGACCTTTGGAACCCATGATAATCAGATCTGCCTGTAATCTTTGTGCCTCCGCATAAATCTTGTCCGATGGGTCCATATCGTCATCTAAACTAAAGGTGCAGGAAGCCACGTCATCTACCAGTTGGTGCTTCTTCAGGAAACCGGCACAGTCTTTTTCTGCATTTTTTTTCATGATGGCCGCAAACTCCTCATAGCTTTTACCTGTTGTGTGATAGCCGCTCGGAACCACATACACATGTTGTAAAGTTATCTTTACAGGCTTTCTGCCATGGATCTGCAGTGCATATCGCAATGCCTCATGTGAATAGTTCGAGAAATCTACTGGAACAAGAATATTTTCCATGGCTGCGAG
>LXQK01000187.1:4622-19695 GCA_001683905.1 Marivirga sp. ANT-B6 | reverse complement strand
CCACTTCAATGTGCCGGTTATAAGACCGGCCTGTATACATCCCCACATCTGAAAAGCTTCACCGAAAGGATACGAATTAATGGTCGGGAGATTAGCGAGCCTGAGGTGGTAGCATTTGTTGACCAGCATATAGATGCAATTAAAACCATATCGCCGTCATTTTTTGAGATGACAGTGGCGATGGCATTTGATCATTTTGCAAACCATCGGGTAGATATTGCTATCATTGAGGTAGGGCTGGGCGGAAGACTAGATTCCACCAATATTATTTTGCCTGAAGTATCCGTGATTACCAATATAGGATACGATCACCAGGCCATGCTGGGAGATACGCTTGCACAGATCGCTGGCGAAAAAGCAGGTATTATTAAAAATCGTGTGCCTGTAGTGGTAAGCGAGTACCAGGAAGAAACTGCCCCGGTATTTGCTGCTAAGGCCAAAGCCGAAGATACAGCGATCATCTATCCTAAATATAATTTCAAAAATATCAGGTTTAGCCTTGACAAGCTGCAACTGGATGTTTATAAAGGCGATAAAGTCTTTCTTTCTGACCTTCACACCGATTTGCAGGGGAACTACCAGCTTAAAAACCTGCAGGGTATACTACAAACTATAGAGGTGCTGAAGAAAACAGGTTTTAACGTAGGTGAAGAATCAATCAGGAGTGGGCTAGGAAAGGTGAAAACGCTTACGGGCCTCAAAGGAAGATGGCAGGTATTGGGCACAGAACCACTTATCGTTTGTGACACTGGCCATAATGAAGCTGGCATCGCCGAAGTAGTCGCAAAGATCGCCACGACGACCTATACCAATCTGTATATTGTTTTTGGTATGGTCAATGATAAACCACCACAAAAAATTCTGCGTCTTTTGCCTAAAAATGCCATATATTACTTTTGCCAGGCTGATATCCCCCGCGCAATCGATGCGAATATCTTGGCCCTGGAGGCCCATGAAATTGGTCTCCAGGGGGAAGTGGAGCCTGATGTAAATATAGCGTTGGCAAAAGCACTAGAAAAAGCCGGTAAGGATGATTTTGTATTTGTCGGGGGGAGTAATTTTGTTGTAGCAGCTTTAAATGATTTATAGGTGAGAAAGAAATTAGTGCGCTTTCAGGAAATTAAAAGCCGAAAAAACATCATCGAACCAGGTACACCGCTTTATGAAAATATAAAGGGAAACTGGCACCAATTTTTTCAAAATGAGCAACCGATTGTTCTGGAGTTAGGTTGTGGTAAGGGCGAATATACTACCGGCCTGGCCACGATAGCACCCGGGAAGAATTATATTGGGGTAGATGTGAAGGGCGATAGGATATGGGCTGGAAGTACAATGGCTTTAGAAAAAGAGCTCCATGCCGTAGCCTTTTTAAGAACACAGATCCAACATTTAGAAGAATTTTTTGCTCCTGGTGAAGTATCAGAAATTTGGATAACTTTTCCTGATCCGAGACCAAAGGTTCGAGATATTAAAAGGAGGCTTACCAGCCCCCGCTTTTTAGGCGTTTATCAAAATATTCTAAAACAGGCAGGAAAAATCCATGTAAAAACGGATAACAAGGATTTATTCGATTATACACTTGAAATTCTACGCGCAAAAGGTGTGGATAATTTGGTTCATACTTTCGATTTGTACAGAACTGACATGCAATATCAATTGCCTCCCATTCAAACAAATTTTGAAAAGGTCTATCTTTCTGAAGGTATTCCTATCAAGTACTTATCGTTCAGCTTCTTCTGATTGAAGTTTGCGCTTTGACTTTTTGTATAAAATCACAAAAGAAATTACACGCACACCCGTTAGGTGTTTACCTATCTTCCTGTATTGATATCTATGACAAATGAAGATATATGAAAAAGCATTTTTCAAATCATCTCTTCTTTGGTTTGTCTATACTCCTTATCTGTTCATCCTGTGAAAAAGAAGATGAACTTGATGCAAAAGATGTTGCTCCGGCCATGGTAGAGGCTGAGATGGAAGGCGAGTTTACGAGCATCGATCAATTCAGTTATTTGGGCGTGCAATATTCAACCACTGCAGAAGGTGGAAAGATGCTTGGCCAAAACACATTTGGCTGTGCGGTCGTAAGCGTAGACCAGACAGCAAAAATGATCACCATTGATTTTGGTGTGGGATGTTTGGGACAAGATGGAAGAACAAGGAGAGGGAAGCTTTTTGTTCATTTCACAGATAGGTATTTTACCTCAGGGGCTGTTATCACGACGACAACTGAAGACTTCTTCGTCAATGACATTAGCGTGGAAGGTACAAGGGTGGTGACTAACATTACGCAGCCCGACACTTCCATTCCCCAATTCAGAGTGGAATTGACTGGCGGAAAAATCACATGGCTCGATGGTAGCTTTGCAACCCGCGAAGTATTGTATACACGAAAGTGGGATGCGACCGATGCGTCGGATATTAAACTGATCTTTGATGGTGTGGCGAATGGCATAAACAGGGAAGGCTTTACCTATAAAAGTATGATTGTGACGCCACTGGTTTTTCGTGCCGGATGCATGGGTGAAGGTGTGAATGTTCCCGTTCGGGGAAGTCTGATTATCGAAGCCAAAGAAAATTATACGATCATTGTAGAATATGGCCTTGGCGTTTGTGATAGATCAGCTGTAGTAACAATCAATAGTTTAAGTAGAGAAATTACCTTATAAAGGTGTAAAGATAATACTAGTGCCCCAATTTGATAGATACGGCTTCTGAAAAGAAGTCGTATTTTTTTTGGCTGTTCCATAAATTATCATAGCATATATTTTTAACAAGACGATGCTGCTGAAGAGGTCATAAGTATATCTTCGATACACCGTGTTCCAATTCGTGAAAACTTATTATTTTCGCAAATGAATATACTTATAGAAGTAGTAGGTTGGCTTGGTTCAATAGCTGTGATAATTGCCTACCTTATGGTCTCCTTCCAATGGGGAAACGACAATAAAAAGCTGTACCAGGTTTTGAACTTTTTTGGTAGCCTTTGCCTTATCGTCAATACCACTTTTCATCATGCTTACCCTTCTGCCTTTGTAAACGTCATCTGGCTATTTATCGCGCTGGTGGCCCTCTTTAACATCAGGAAAGTAAAGAAGGTAAGACCTTACTAGCTTTATACTAAAAATTTTGGATAAATATTTGCATTATTGCATTTAATTGCTAAATTTATAGTAATTACTAAAAAAAATAGTCAAATGCATTTATCTTTACGACGAGCTAATGTTTCTTTTAAGCTAAAACTAGAATCAAAAAAGTTAAATTCAGGGAAATGTCAGGTTAAATTTTTTATTTCAACAGAAGAAACGAAGAACCTGTATGGTTATATGTTGGTAGACGCTAAAGTAACTTTGAAGGAAGTCGTTACGCATATCAACGGCAAGCTTCAGCTGTTGCAGGAGACAGATTTTTTTCATCATAGCCACCTGTACTCGGTGGGTAAAACTTCCAAAAAGGATCAGAATTTTCTAATTTTCGACGCGTGAAGGAACTGTCCAGTGTACCGTTAAATAGGTATTATCTGTCATGAGATTATTTAATATTCAAATAAGACATTATATTCGTCTTTCATTTCTATCGAGGGATCAGGGGATTATTTCATTATGAGCATTATTAGCAACAATATCAAGTACCTGCGCAAAATGCATAAGCTGACACAGGAGCAATTTGCAGAAAAGATTAATATCAAAAGGTCGCTTGTTGGAGCATATGAAGAGGGCAGAGCTGACCCACGACTGCATAACCTGCTGAATATTTCTTCAGTCTTCGAAGTTACTGTTGATGACCTGATTACACAGGATATCAGCATGATGCCTGCGAAAAAAACCAATGCCGAGCAAAAATCCGATCGTGAGAAAGCTAGCGGTGACCTCAGGGTACTGGCAATTACTGTCGATGCACAGGAGAACGAATTAATTGATCTAGTGCCTCAAAAGGCTGCGGCAGGGTATTTGAATGGATATGCAGATCCCGAATTTCTCGAAGATCTCCCTAAATTCAGGCTTCCTAACCTTCCGGCAAATGCAACTTATCGCGCCTTCGAAATTAGCGGTGATTCTATGCTTCCATTACAATCAGGTACAATCGTCATTGGACAATATGTTGAAGATTGGCAACAGATCAAATCCGGAAAAACTTTTATAGTAATTACAGCTACAGAAGGGGTAGTGTACAAGCGGATTTTTAATTATATCGAAGAGAGCAAAAAGTTATTTCTCGTTTCTGACAATCCTTTATATGCGCCTTTCAAGGTGCTGGCGCAGGATGTACTGGAAGTGTGGGAGTCTAAAGCTTTTATCAGCCTTCAATTCCCTGAGCCTGAAGGCGACCATGAAGTATCATTACAAAAGCTTACCGGTATTGTATTAAATTTGCAACAGGAGATTATCAAACTGAAAGAAAAATGAAAAGGACAACCTAAAGATTGTCCCTTTCTTGTAGATAAAAATAAAACCTTTAGTCTATTTTTAGTTCTCCTTCTTTAGCTTTTTCCTGTAATTTTTCATTTGCAAAAATTGCTATCTCAACCCTTCTATTAGCCGCTCTTCCATCTTCAGTGGTGTTTTCAGCTTTAGGTTGCATTTCACCGTACCCCTTTTCATCGATTCTTGATCTTTTAACGCCAAGCGATCTTAGATATTTCGAAACTGCTGCAGCCCTCTGCTCAGAAAGTTTCTGATTGTAATTTTCCGCACCTGTATCGTCAGTATGACCCTCAATTAAAATTTCAGTGTCTTCATACTTCTTCAACGTCTCAGCCATCTTATTGATATTTTGGGTTGCTTCGGGCTTTAAATTGGCTGAGTTTACATCAAATAATATTCCTGAACCGAAAGTTACTTTTATACCTTCTCCGACTCTTTCTATTTCAGCATTTTCCAACTCATCTTCTAACTCTTTCGCCTGCTTATCCATATACGCACCGATGGTAGCACCAGCTACACCACCGACAGCTGCACCAAAAATAGCACCCGCAGCAGTGTTTCCAGTAGCAGCACCGATGGCAGCGCCAGCAGCAGCTCCTCCAGCTGTACCTATGGCACCACCTTTCGCGGTTTTACTCCACTTACCACAACTTGATATGACTAATGTCGATAATAAAACGACAAATAATAATTTGATACTTTTCATAATGTAAAATTAAAATTAAAAAATGTTAATAATATTCCGGATGACCTATTGCATAAATCATTCCAAAACTTATCAGTAAAAGCGATCTGTTGATATTTTTGTTTGGGCCCGCTAGAAAAAATCATCAAATAGCTTCTCCAATCGGGCTACGGCATCACTTTTCCTCCCGGGATTTTTTATTCCTTCATCAAATTTATACCATAGGGCTTCGCCGGGGTCCAGAAATTTACCATTCTTGACAGGCTCTACTTTAATGGCTTTGTCGTGATCGTAATCCGGGAGATAAATGGCTTTTAGCAATTGCTTTAACCTGTCCCAGGGTAATTCCATTTCCTTTTCGTTCCCGTTTTCAACCAATTGAATCTTAAGGATCCGCCGACTAAATACAGGCTGAAGTACCAGCGTCCTGGTCGTGACAGCAATTTCTTTATAGCGTATAATCAGGGGTAGCTCCTTGTCACTCACTTCATAGATCGCCTGGATCATCTCCTGTAAGAAGTATTCCCAGGATACTCTGTTTGTAGGAATTAAACAATGATTTTCATTTCCTGAAGTATCTATTATTTTTAATTCCAGATCTCCATCATAGCCGTCAGATGGAGCTACATTCAACCAGCTGGTCTTTTTTAACATCTCGTTGATCTCTTTTTTCCAGACCAAAGGTATTTCGCCTTCCCAATGAAAATCATCTTCCATGGTAAATCCTTCTTCCAGAATGTCTTCCTCCTCCATCTGGTCTCTGTCCAAATAGGTAAGGGAGTATTTGACGTGAATTGCTTCTTCTTTAAAATCTACGTTGAGCCTATAGGCATAGCAATATGGAGGAGGGAGCGTTCCTGTATTTACATTAGCTTCAAGATGATTAATCTTTTCAAGGTCAATTTCCATTTCTTTCATTGATGCAAAACTAACAAAAAAGTAAAATTAAACCCTAATTCACAAAATAGATACTTTAAAATGGTAGTTTGCGCAACTTTTTCATCTTCCATGATCTTATATTATTCCTATGGATAAAAATCTTAAAATAATTGACGATCTGGTAGAACGAGGTTGGTCAGAAACAGTGGATTTTATCCCCTCCATACTGGTAGAACGAATACTTGAAGAACAGCAGCATTTTTTAAAAGAAGGCGAATTTAAAACGGCTGGGGTAGGGAAGGGTGAGAATTTTCAGATCCGGAAGGACATCCGTGGCGATCAAGTCATGTGGCTAAACGTGGAGAACCTAAGTGACGTTCAACAGCAATACTGGCAAGCAGTAGACGCACTTCGTCAGCAATTGAACCAGGAGCTTTATCTTAACCTCAAAGGTTTTGAAGCCCATTACACACAGTACCCTGCAGGTGCATTTTATAAGCGCCATATCGACCAGTTTAAGCAGGTTCAACACCGCATCATTTCCTGCATACTCTATCTCAATCCTGAATGGAAAAAAGATGATGGTGGGCAGTTGAGGATATACAACCAAGAAAATGGTACGGAGACTTTTACTGATGTATATCCTGATGCTGGAAAATTTGTTTGTTTTATGAGCGATAGCATAGAACATGAAGTGCTACCTACAAAAAGGCGGAGAAACAGTATTACTGGCTGGATCAGAAGGTGATACTAAAAATAATACATGTTGATCACCAATGATTTCTCAGTTTCCGCCAGCTCAAAAGCGGCATCTTCAAATTGTGGTTTTTTAAATTTGGGTATTTTATTGTTGGACACACCATACCCCTCTTTCGGGATTCCCAACATATTGGTATTGAGTTTTCCATCATCATCTTCATCATGCATTACGGCAACAGCATACTGGCCATAAGGCAACTTTTCGAAGATGATGGTAACATCGTTTCCATCAGCGGGCACCTTTTTTATTTTTAATGATTTTTTAGCATCTCCCGGGAATCCATGGCTCGACGAGAATATATTAGCGACTATTACCCCATCATGGTTGCGTAACCCTTTGATGGTGATTTCTATAGTTCCTTCTTTGGCTGGCTTTTCCACGGTTTGAAGTGAAAAAGCAAATCCAATAAATAATAAAAAATAAAACATGTTAAGCTATTTATCTGATTGTTAAAGCTTTTTTGTCATCGTTTGTTTTCGAAGAAGCTTGCCTGTTTCCGAAAATTCAAACGCTGCTACGTATTTAAATGTTTTAACCTGTTCGTACTTTCCCAGCGCCTGATATAAGTCGCCCTTGATTAACTTTTCCTTAAATGGACCAAAAGGCTGCCCCTCAATTACGCAGACCACCTTTTCTCCCAAAAGCGGGTCTGGTAAACCAGCTATAAAAAATCTATTGTTAATCAGATGCCGGGCAAATACTGCAGACACGGCCTCTTCTAATTGGTCAACCTGAATTTTAATCCCTCCGCTATTGATCACCAGATCTATGCGGCCAAGCCATGTAAAACTATGAGCTGTCAATAGCTGAACGCGGTCATTTGTGGTGATTGTTTGATTTCCTGTGACCTCACCCCGGATCGTAAGACAATTTCTTTCGTTTAGGCCAAGGGTTATACCTTCCAAAGCGTGAAATTCCTCGGTTGCCTTTGCGCCATTCAACTGGCGGAGGGCAATGTGCGACACGGTTTCTGTCATACCATAGGTATGATAGACCGGTGCTTTTATGGTTTGAATTTGTTGTTGTAAGGCTGCACTCACAGGAGCTCCTCCTACTAATAAGGCCTTCATCGGTTGTAAAGCCTCGTGCTTTTTCACGTCAAAAATGGTTTGAAGTTGTAACGGTACAACTGCTGTAAAATCAAAGTCAGGCTGTAACAAGGTTTCGAAAGGATCGGAGGAAGGACTGACGATGGTCATGATCAGCTCCGCTTCCATGCCTCTGACGAGCATCATCATCCCTCCAATAAAGCCGGTATTCAGGCAAACCAGAGCCCTGTCGCCGGCTTTTAAACCCAAAGCCTGTACAGTCATTCGGGCGCTGGCAACCATCTGACGCCTGTGAAGCGTGATCGGTTTGGGTTTCCCTGTTGTCCCGGAAGTGGTGATGGAGAAGCGTTCTTTTCCACGCAACCATTCCTGACAAAATCGCATCGTTTTACCAAACAGGCTATCGTCACTTTCCACGATATCAATATGAAGGATATCAGCATGGCGATACCTTTTACCTTGAATATTGATTTCCATCATGTGATCAATTTTTCCAGGATGAGCTATGGGAATTTAGGGAATTGCTTAAAGTTTGGTTCACGCTTCTCTAGAAAGGCTTTTTTTCCTTCCTGTGCCTCTTCCATCAGATAGTACAATAAGGTAGCATTTCCGGCCAACTCCTGAATTCCTGCTTGCCCATCAAGCTCGGCGTTCAGGCTTGCTTTGATCATCCTCAAAGCCATCGGACTTCGTTTCATCATGGTCTGACACCACTTTACGGTTTCTGCCTCGAGTGCTTCCAATGGCACAACTTTATTCACCATACCCATTCGTTCGGCTTCCGCTGCTGTATACTGTTCGCAAAGAAACCAAATCTCTCTAGCCTTTTTTTGTCCAACGTGCCGTGCGAGGTACGAGGAGCCAAATCCACCATCAAAGCTGCCCACTTTAGGGCCGGTTTGGCCAAACATTGCGTTTTCCGACGCAATGGTTAGGTCACAGACCACATGCAATACGTGACCACCACCAATAGCGTAGCCATTAACCATAGCAACGACAGGCTTAGGCAGCGACCTTATCTTCTTTTGTAGATCCAAGACGTTTAAACGAGGCACACCATCTTCGCCAATATAACCACCCACACCTTTCACGTTCTGGTCTCCACCACTACAAAAAGCCTTGTCACCTTCTCCGGTAAACACCACACAATAAATGCGGTCACTTTCGCGGCAATGATCTATGGCTTCAATCATTTCGATATTCGTTTGTGGCCTAAAAGCGTTATATACTTCCGGTCTGTTGATTGTTATTTTGGCAATGCCATCAAAAAATTCAAATTTAATGTCGGTATATTCCTTGATAGTTTCCCATTCGAATTTGGATTTCATATTGCTATATTTTTTGATTTATACATTTTAAATATTTCCTTGTTAATCTGTTGATCGGTTTCTATTTCCAACACCTTTGATTTACCATCATCAATAAAAAATTCCTGAAGGAGCTGCGCCAAGTCCACCTCACGATTACAATAGAGGTAGGTTAGCCCATGATCTTTGCAAGTATTAAAGGCATTTAGCGCCTGTTTTGTTACAAAATATGCGGGTGCCTCAGGCAGATCTGATGGACCATCAATCAAGTTAAAAATGCCTCCTCCCTTATTATTTAGTAGCACAATCCTTAAGTTAGGCATCGGGTAATTATGCCAGAAGGCATTCCTATCATAAAAAAAGGCCATATCACCTGTGATGAGAATATTCAGTCGCGTACTGCAAAAACTCGATCCCACAGCGGTGCTGTTGCTACCATCAATGCCACTTGTGCCACGGTTAGCAAAGACTTCCACATCGACCTGCGTGGCTTTTAAAGCAAGTATATTTACATACCTCACGGCCATACTATTGGCAAGATGTAAGTTCACACCGTGAGGCAGCTGGTCTAATACCTGCTGAATAGCTTTCATTTCACCAAAGGGGGCCGTAGGCAACCAATTCATAATCCATTTTTCCGCTGTATCATCCCATTTTTTCCAAGCATCCAAATAACTTGTAGCTGTTTGCTTTTTTGCTTCCACCAAATGATTGAAGAAGTATGCAGGCTGGCAATGAATAACTTTGGTCAAAGACTGAAAAGTATCGGCAGCCTCACCAGCAGGTTGTATATGCCAGTGAGCTTTTGGCCGAAATTTTCTTAAGAATTGCTTTAATGGCTTTGAAATAACCGAGTTGCCAAAAGTGACGAGGAGGTCTGGCTTCAAAGCTTCAGGGTCATCGATATTTCTGCCCAGGAAAATATCATGAAATCTCACGCCATTCGACAACTCATAAACATTGGATATGACGTCTGCCACGCATGGCGTTTGCTGTTGATGCATACAATTTCCTAATGCAGCTGTCAGCTCTTCATCCTTTTGAGCCTGCCCTGCAACCAACAGAATCTTATCGAAAGAACACCATTCATTTTTTAGCTGGTTCAGTTGGTTATCAGCAATCGTATATTGTGGGGCAACACTATCTATTACCTTTACCTCTTTATCAAAATGTATTTCCTCGTTAGCTGTAGGATAAAAAGGTTCTCTTAGCGGAATATTGATGTGTACAGGCCCATACGGATAGGCGGAAGAAATATTGATTGCCTCCGAAATAAGCCGTTCGATATGCCAGGTAGCATCGGCATGTTCATAAGCTACAGGAAGTTCCAGGCTTGCTTTGACATGACTCCCAAAAATCGCCCGCTGTCTTATAGTTTGTCCATCGAGCTGATCGATCCATTCGGGCGGTCGGTCGGCCGTGAAAATTAATAATGGAACTTGTTGGTAGAATGCTTCGGCAACAGCAGGCGAATAATTATAAGCAGCGGAGCCTGAGGTACAAACTAGTCCTACAGGTATTTTCTTTTGTAAGGAGATACCCAATGCAATAAAAGCCGCAGCTCTCTCGTCACTTACCGTCTTTACCTGAATCAGCGGATGGCGCACAAAAGCTATGGTAAGTGGCGCGCACCTAGATCCTGGCGAAAGTATAACATCCTGAATGCCTTTGCGGGCACAAATTTCGGCAATATTTACGATAGGCTGCAAGATCAAGGTAAAGAAGATTTAATGACGTTTAATAGCGTATTAAATTTCATTTCCGTTTCCAGCCATTCTTTTTCAGGATTAGAGTCTGCCGTTACGCCAGCGCCGGCGTATAGCACAGCGCTATCCTGCCCAAGTTGCATGCAACGTAAATTTACGTAAAGATTTGTTTTCGCGTCTATATTAACAGGCCCAAGAAAACCACTATAAAACGATCGGTCGTATTTTTCATGTGCTAAAAGAAAGGTCAAGGCCTCATCTTTGGGCATGCCACAAACTGCCGATGTAGGGTGCAATAGTTCAAGCATAACACTTCCTAGCTGCGGAAATCGCGTAGCTTGTAAATCGACTTTATATACTGTTTTTAGATGCAATAGGTTGCCAGCAACCGTAGTTTTTGGTCCGTATTCTTCATATTCCCGAAGGCGGATTTTTTTAAAACAGTTGATGATATACCGACTTACCATAGCTTGCTCTTCGATTTCTTTTTGAGTCCATGCCGTGTCGGCCAAATGTTCACCAGCTCTCGTAGGCTGGGTGCCCGCCAGGGCTTCGGTGTGAAAAAACTGCTGGTCAACGGCAATCAAGGTCTCTGGCGTTGCGCCCATCCAAGTGCCCAGTCCGGGAATGGCCACCAGCGACACAAAGGCATTTTCATAAATATCGCAAAGGCTTTTATAAGCATGAATCACATCAAAATCTGGGGGGATGGCTATCGTTTTTGTGCGTGAGGGTACTACCTTTTCAAAGACTCCTTTTTGAATATATTCAAGTGCTGTACTTACAATACCCAGAAAACCGGCTTTTTTGATGTCTTCATTTTCGATCTGAGCTGGGTAATACTTTTGCCTGGCTTCAGAAGGCTTCAATGCAGCTTCTATAAAATTTTCAGCTATGGCGCGAACGGTAGCATTGGAGATTGAAATTGTCGGAGCAGGTAATTCTTTGGAAAAAGTAATGAGAAGATCAGCAGGAATAAAGATATGCTCTTCTTCTTTGGAAAATGGTGAAAAGATAAATCCTGCAGGAAGATTTTCGAGGCTCTCAGTATATGCGCCACAATTTCCTGAGAGGTTAAGCAATAGGTGTTTCGTTTTTTCGCCGGGCAGGCTCCAAAGGGCAAAAGGTATAGCGTTTTTCGTAGCTGATTGTATGATAGAATCTATGGCTGCTTCGCCAGGAGGGAAATTTAATCGATGTTTTCGTTGATCCTTAACCGTCAAATCCGTCATTTTATTTAATATCGAGCACCGCCATCGTTATACGACTGATACAAACCATTTGTTCCTTTTCGTTGTGTATTTTGATCTCCCAAACTTGTGTCTGCTTTCCTATATGGACCGGTGTTGTTTTGGCATAAACGTAACCATCTTTTGCTGACTTGATGTGATTCGCATTAATCTCCAGGCCCACACAATATTGCTTGGTCGTATCTATACAACAATGTGCGGCCACACTCCCAAGCGTTTCTGCCAATACGACAGAAGCACCCCCATGTAACAAGCCTTGAGGTTGCCTAGTTCGATGGTCTACCGGCATTTTTGCTTCAACAAAATCAGTCCCAATGGCTGTAAACTGGATACCTAAATGCTCCATCATGGTGCCTTTGCGCATGTTGTTGAGGTATTCTACTGTAACTTGAGGGTTTATCTTCATAAAAAAATTATCTTGCGATCAATTTCAAAATTAAAAGTATAACAAAATTGAAAACAAAAAAAATTTACCTGATCCGGCATGGGCAAACAGAATTCAATAAAAAGGGCATAGTACAGGGCTCTGGGATAGATTCTGTTTTAAATGAAGAAGGGTTCAGGCAGGCGGCATCTTTTTTTAACGCCTACAAACACACGCCGTTCAACAAAATATATACATCTGCTCTGCAACGAACAGTACAATCTGTTCAATCTTTTATTGACTTGGGAATCCCTCACGAAAAGCTACCGGGCCTCAATGAAATACACTGGGGTAACAAGGAAGGTCAACTGATAACGCCTGAAGAAAATGATTACTATTTGTCTATTACCAAGGCCTGGCAGGAGGGGGATATAGAGCGATGTATTGAAGGGGGAGAAAGTCCTATAGCCGTCCGGGAGCGGCAAAAAAATGCTTTGCAACATATTTTGGCAAAGACTGATGAAGATAAAATTCTGATCTGTATGCACGGCAGAGCTATGCGTATCTTGCTTTGTCACTTATTACATTATGACTTAAGATGCATGGATACATTTGAGCACCATAACCTGGGATTGTATCTACTCACCTATACGGGTAGCTTGTTTACAGTAGATCTATACAATGATCTGTCACACCTTTCAAACGAAGAGGTTTCGTAAGCTTTTGGGTGGTTCAAAGAGACTGTACGATAAATTTAATTTTTGAAAAAAAATAAACAAATAAGTGGTCGAAAGGCTTTAGAGAAGGTAAACTAAACATGATTGATAATGGAATTTAACAAAAGAGAAATCTTATTATACTATAAGCCCAACGTAAAAAAAGATAAGAATACTTATAACCTTGCCAAACAGGTTTCTGATCATATTAATGACGTAAATGTTTTGAAAGATCCGCCAACGGCTAGCCAGCTAAAGCAAGTGCTGGATGTGCTGGGTGTAGATATTGAAAAGCTGGTTGAACGGGATTCTGACATTTACAAGGAAGAGTACGAAGGTAAAAGCTTTGACGAGCCGACCTGGCTAAATATAATGGTCAAAAACCCTGATCTCATTAAAACCCCTATAGCTATTTTAGGAGATAGAGGCGTTTTAGTGGAAACTCCTTCCAATGTGCTGGACCTTGATCCCAAGGGAGGTTATAACGACATCAATGAAGGTAGCCAAAACCCGGATAAGATAACGTACTAAAGAAAAACCCTTGAGAAAGGGTTTTTTTATGCCTATCCTGAATAGTTACCACCCAACGCTTAGATATCTTATCGCCACCTAGCTTATTTTATCGATAAAACCCTTTAACTGAATACCTTCAAAGGAACCTGCAACTCTTTCTGCTTTCCAGCCCGTCTGTTTCTCCCTGTTGCGTTAAATTAATCACCACACAATTGAAGTTTCCATTTTAGCAGCTTCCGGCTCCTCCAGCGGACTGAGGCTTTGAGGTTATTTGCAGTCGCTAACCTATCGCTGGGATTTTCCATCCTTCATTATTTTTAACTATAATCCGTAACTTCTATAACTGTTGAGGGATTTCCATGGCATCTACTTCATAGATAAAAAAATCCTGTGCCATTCCTTTCTTTTGAAGCACCGGTTTGGATACATTATATACGGGTATTCCTGTGCCCGTTGCACCCTGGAACGTACCAATATGAGCATGTCCATGAAATACAGCGTCTACTTTTCTTCTATTGATAGGTTCTGCCAGCCTTGAGCAACCGAGAAAGGGGAAAATCTGATCCGGTTCACCTATAATGGTATCCTTTATAGGTGCGTAATGCAGTAAAGCAATTTTTTTTATGCCGGGGTAGTCGCTGTCTAGCCTTACCAAAGCATTTTCCAGTTTTAATGCTTCATCTACGGCTTCCTGTACAAATTGCTTCATCATCTTTTCACCAAACATCGAGAGCATGCCCCGGTCGAAACCTCCACCAAATCCTTTTACGCCAGCAAAGCCAACACCACATAGGGTAACCGCACCTCCATTTAAGATAAAGATATCGTCGTTACAAAGTACATTGATGATATCTTCTTGCTCATCACGTTCACAATCATGATTTCCCAAAACCGCTACAACAGGTATTTTGCATGCATGAAGTTCTTCAGCTAAAACTTCCGCTTCCGACGCTTTTCCTGTATCAGTAAGGTCACCACAAATCAACAAAACATCGGCAGCTTCAGAAATTGATCTAAAATAAGCGCTCCATTTACCATGATCCGTGTCCTTTACATGAATATCTGCGACTGCGGCAATTCTCGTCTTTTTTGGTTTGTTCATAAGGAATTCTTTAAACAGTTTTTATGGTCAATGCTTTATAGTCCCAGTCCTTTACGTCGACACTGTATTGGGTTTGGTCGATAATGGGTCCGAGGCAAACCTTTTCTACCGGCGGCGGTAGGTCATACTGCGCTTTTGCTCTTTCCAAAAGCACATTGAAAAGCCACTTCGGAATCAGATATCTTTCGGCAGGATAAACAAATTGGAAATTGATAACCTGCGATAGTAACAGATGCCAATGTTGGTTCAGCCTCTTTAAAACTAAATTCCAGTCCAGCTTAGGGCCATATCTCAAGATAATATGGTTGATATCTGCGC
>LXQK01000187.1:0-4488 GCA_001683905.1 Marivirga sp. ANT-B6 | reverse complement strand
GGTCTTCAGCAGAAACAAATTTAACGACTTCTTTGAAAAGCTCACCGTCTACGGCATATTCAAACCAGCTATCTTCTACCGGACATAGGTTATTGACCGTATTAAAGATAATATCTACAAAATAATCTCCCTTAAAAATCTTTGCAAGCCACCTGACATCTGTAATTTCAACCTTATATCCTTCTTCTACAAAACGGCGGAGAATATGTTGGTACCCATGTGCCTTAAGAAAAAGGTCCAGATCTTTGGTTTCTCGCCGAATACCGGTGTAAAATGTCAAACCAAATGTGCCACCGATCAGGAAGGGGAAATTATATTTTTTTAAAACTTGAATGACCTCTACATAAAATTGTTCGGCTCCTGATAGATTGTGTCTTTCCTCCATTCCAAAAGTAACTCAGAACTGGCTGGAAGGTTAAGTAGATCGTCGAAAAGGAGGGAGGAATAGCGATCATTTATCAAAGATTGCGGATCACGCGACAGGGATTTCCTGCTGCAAATACATTGTCTGGTATATCACGCGTGACCACACTGCCGGCACCAATCGTTGAGTTGTTACCTACGTTTACGCCTTTGCAAATGATAGCGCCACCGCCGATCCAAACATTATGTCCAATTGTGATGGGTGACGCAAGCTCGGGACCTTTTATTCTTTCCGACGCTATAAGAGGATGATAGGCTGTATAGAATTGAACATAAGGCCCGCAGGCTACATTATCGCCGATGCTGACGACCGCGCAGTCCAGGATGGTACAGTTAAAGTTCATAAAGAAGTTTTTCCCGACAAAAATATTGCTTCCATAGTCGCAGAAAAATGGAGCCTGAATATCAATGCCTTCGTCTATTTGCCCAAATAAAGATGCCAGCAGGGGTTGCCTCTCCTTAGCGTCATAGGGCAATTGGTTGTACTTCGTAAACAACGCTCGGGCATTGTTTCTCATGCTGGTAAGCTGCTGATCTGATGCGATGTATAATTCACCGCCAAGCATTTTTTCAAGTTCTGTCTTCATAGGTCTTATATGAATAATGATTAAATTAAAATATAAATACATCGAATTACAAATTTGTTGAATTTTAGAGCGATTTCAGTCCCCTCACCATTTATTACAAGTTTATCAGGATAATAGGCATTACCATAATGATCATTTTTATCCTTCAGGAAATCATTAACATTTTTCAGTCGGTTTTAAATCTTGAAGCCTTCAGGAGAGGAAATATGCATTCGTTTAAGAAAATCGCTCTTTATAGTTTCACTATTTTTATGGTATCTCTTTTTTCTTTCATACAAAGTCCTGAAGGCCTCTTGTATATGTTTGATTTTTATTTTATCCCCCTCTTTATCATGATTGGGGCCGTCTGTCTTTCCGAAATTTTTAAAGAGGGAAATCGGTTGTTTGAAGATGAAATCTTTACAGTTAATGCCTATTATTATCAATATTGACGTGATGCTCGCCAGGCGAAAGATGTCAGTCACTGAATTATCAAATAAAGTAGGACTTACGATGGCCAATATTTCCATTTTAAAGAATGGTAAGGCTAAGGCAATCCGAATAGTGACACTTGAGGCCATTTGTCGCGTACTCGACTGCCAGCCGGGAGATATTCTGGAATACCAGCATCATGATGCCGTTGGCCAGTGAAGTTTTTTGAGGAAATGTTCTTGTAATCTTCCCTTTCTATGAACTTATACGTATGTGTAGTATGCCTATAAGATCAGCCATTCGCAGCATTTTGTTTTTTTTTATTTTGATGTCTACCGTAAGTTGTGCAGTACTTACCAAAAGAGTAAAAAGATCGTCGGATATTACCTATTCTACTGCTTATACCTCTCCGGCAAGTGCGCGCAACAAACTTGATATCTATGCGCCGAGGAAAAACAAAAATCCACGCAACGTAATGATATTTGTGCATGGTGGAAATTGGAACGCTGGCGATAAAGGAAAGTATATATTTTTCGGAAACAGGTTTGCCAGAAAAAACATTGTTACCGTGCTGCTGAATTATAGGCTTAGCCCCGGTGCCAATTATAACGATATGGCCATTGATGTGGCCAAGGCAGTAGAATGGACGAAAAATAATATCCATCACTACGGTGGGAACTCCGAAAAAATATTTATTGCAGGTCATTCTGCCGGAGGTCACCTTGCGGCGCTGGTAACTGTGAAGGATGAATATTTCGACTCGCTTGGCGTCGAAAGCCCCATCAAGGGCACTATTTTAATCGATGCCGCAGGCCTGGACATGTACTCGTACCTCAAAGATGATGCGTCGGATGGAGGAACCAAATATTTAAATACCTTCACCAAAAGCCAGGACGCCTGGAAAGATGCGTCACCAATTTATCATCTTAAAGCAGAGATGCCTCCTTTCCTGATTTATCGAGGTGGCAAAACCTATCCGGGCATTATTTCCAGCAATGAGGCGTTTGTGCAGGAATTACAAAGTCATCAACCTGTTAACTACAAGGTGCAGAAACTTTTAGGGCATATAAATATGATGGTACAATTCATTTATACCCTAAATCCTCGTTACAGGGAGATCATCAGGTTTATGGATAATCCTGATGAAAACCCCTTCCGGAGGAATTAATAAACGGATCTGATAATTTAAACGCACTCACTTTCTATTGGCTCCATGCTGTGGGTTCCCGGTCCCAGCGATGGGCTTTTAGGTCTTCAACCAGTTTCCCCTCCAACTTTTTGCCGTCTGAGCTTTGCATATTTCCCCTCACATGATTGGCTGAACGCATACCGGGAATGGTGGTGCTTACGGCCGGATGCTCTAAAATAAATCGCAAAGCCATTTCCGGCATATCCATATCGGCTGGTATAAGTGGCTTCAGTTTGTCGGCATGTTCTACGCTTGAGTGGAGGTTTTCAGGAACAAAGTACGTGCTGCGCCAATCGTCTTTGGGAAATGTCGTCTCTTTCGTCATCTTCCCTGTCAGGGTGCCTTCATCAAACGGCACACGCGCAATAACAGCGATATCAAGTTCCTGGCAGATGGGGAATAGTTCATCTTCGGGTGCCTGGTCAAAAATATTATAAATTACTTGTACAGCGTCGATTTGTCCTGTCTGCAAGGTTTTTATGCAGTTATTAGGTTCCCACCGGTTCGCGCTAACGCCAAAATGCTGCACCTTACCATCCTGCTTTAGTTTTTCAATCGCTTTTTTCCATTCATCCATTTCTGCCCAGGCATCTTCCCAGACATGGAATTGCTGAAGGTCGATTGTTTCGAGTTTCAAGTTTTTCAGGCTTTTTTCAGAATAAGCAATGATATGGTCATAAGGGAAGCAATCCTCCAATTTAAAATGCGCCTTAGAAGGCCAGGTAAAATTTTTAGGTGGAATCTTCGTGGCGCCATAAAGTTTTTTGCCGGGATGTCTTTGCATAAGGTTGCCCAGAATAGTCTCACTTAGACCTTCTGCATAGCCCCAGGCTGTATCAAAAAAATTACAGCCCAATTCTATAGAAAAATCAAGCGCTTTATTATACTTACTTTCATCGGATCCGGTCCAGCCTGCCAATCCCCACATGCCATATCCTATTTCACTTACACGCCATCCGGTACGGCCAAATTTCCTGTATTCCATATTACCTGTCGTTTATTTTCATGATGTCAGATTTCAATATTGACAACCTAAGGTTTAAAGTTGATATAAATAAGCTTTCTTTTAATTAATTAAGTATTTGATAAGCAAATAGCAACCAGCCTCGACAAATCTATGATGCATTCAGAAAATTCACGTCTTCATTATTACACGAAAAGTAGCTCCTCTTTAGCATCGTTAATTACAATCTCGGCTACCTCTTCCAGCATAGCATCGGCTTTTTGGGCTGTGTCTATTCCCAGGGCGACCAGTGCGCGAATATTGGCAGAAGAGGCGGCATCCATAGCAGGGTTCACATCTGCCATGTCGTCTGGTTGTATTCGTTTATATTGATCCTGCCTGCCAACAGCATCGTACATTTTTGTAAGATGGAAGTGCGTTACCTCTGCGGCGCCTGACATCATAATATCTATTAATGGTCTCGCCCATTTCAACGCACCATAATTTTTTGCCTCCTGAAAGGGGTAGGGTTTACTGACGTCTCCGGTACCCAACGATACGATAAACATATCTTTGGCGATAGGTTTTTCAAGGGCGCTTCTCACTTCAGAATATGCCCCTAAAGCGGGATTGTTCATATATACACCCCCATCTATGAGTGGATATCGCTCGTTGTTTAACGCACGGACATCAACTGCCTGAAAATAGGTAGGCGCTGCGGCCGTAGCCCGGCAGACATCGCGAATAAAAAAATCATTGGCGTCGCCCGCTATTTTTGCGTCATGCTGCCTGAAAAAATGCGCTCTTCGACGCTCTATGTCATAAGCGGTGATCAGACATGGCTTCAGCAACTGGCTAAGCTTGATGTCTTTGAAATAATATAAAAGCCATCTTTCCAGCGCCTTGGCACTGTATTTCTCATCAATCACGCCAAA
>LXQK01000186.1 GCA_001683905.1 Marivirga sp. ANT-B6 | reverse complement strand
CCATGATGGATGTTTTTGAGCGAAAATGTGCCCTGATCAATAAAGAAGGGGTGTGCAACCAGTGTTCAGAGCTTAATGGCTGGTTCAACCCAAAGCAAGATCAGCAAGAAGCGCTCAATCAGCTGAGCTTGGTGAAAGGATCAAAAAAAATATGCCGTGAGGAGTTATATGAATTGAGAAAATGCTGGTCAAAAATATTAATCCACTCAGCTCGCAAGGGCACGAACTTCAAGAATCCTTAATGAGACGTAACAGGCTAGCTATGGGTGAAGAACCTGATATTTAGCAATTCCAGAACAAAGATTTCCAAAGTTTTTAAAAATCGGAAGTCTCAAAAGCACAACTTTAAAATATTACTCCGGTCGCCTGCTGTTATCTTAATATTATCTTTCGTTACATGTTAAATATTAACAAATTAGGTGATGATCAGGCAATAGTTTTGTGGTTATACATAAACCTATGACCCTAATGAAACAAATTTTTACAACCAAAAAAACCATACCCTGGAAGACTGCAAAGCACATGATGCTTTTATTTTTTGTGCTCGTCATTGCTGCGACACATGCATTTAGCCAGGCTACCAATGCAACAGTTTCCGGGAAGGTGTCGGATGATGAGGGACAGCCAATGATTGGAGCATCTGTTCTATTAAAAAATGAATCGACAGGTTTTGTAGCCGGTGGTATCACCTCAAGCAGTGGAACTTTCAGGGGTTTTGATCAGGCCACCAGAACCTACCGCTATAGTGTGGAGACTGGTGTAGGGGTAGAACCCATCAATGGAAACCCCTGGAGACTGCAGCTAGGCCTTAGGTATGCCTTCTGATATAAGGAAAGGGGTGGAAAGCCCACCCCTTCTTTACCTTAATGTTACCGCAGTTTTATGTTTTCTATACTTCCTGCCATGTCTGTTTCGCCTTTGGAAATTTTGACGTAAAATTACTGTATAAGTATATTAAAGATGGACCTTTATAATCATTTGCGCTTAAAATTATCGGATATAGAATTTCAGAAAAAAGTATTTAAAAAAACCTATCAGAAGGGTGAATATATTTACCAACCTCCGGAGAAGCCAAACGAAGTTTTTGAAATTGTGCGTGGCGTAGTTAAGTTGGGAAGTTATACGCTTCAGGGTGAGGACGTATGCTATGACTACCTTTCCAATGGCGAGGTCATCGGCAACCTGCGCTATCTAAACGGACAGTTTTTTGAATATGCCAAAGCGGTAACTGACCTGGAGGTGATTATCTATGATTTAAGCCTTTACAAGTATTTTATCGTCCACGATCCTATTGTATCAGAATGGTTTAATAAAATGGTCATTGCCCGGTGGTGCAGAATAGAATCCAGGCTTTTTAAAATTTGTACTTTAAGTCCTGTTGACCGTGTAAACCAACTCTTTGAAGATTTCAGTAAGAAAATACCCGGTCCCAATTTAAAATATTTTTGGATACCGGATTTACTAAAAGATAAAGACATTGCGCACTTGACGGGGCTTTCCCGCCAAACAGTGGCAAAAATTCTAAGAACGCAGGGTGGCAGAAAACACATTATCAAAAGCAGGTTTAATAGAGACCAACCTGAAAAAGTAGGGAGGCCCTCGTTTCAATAGTATCAATTCATATCTTTAACCTTAATTTTCTCCTTATAAATTGCAGAAAAGGCAATTTCAACTTTTTAAAAAACATCAATGAATATATTTAAGTGTAAAAATTTAATCCCCGTGCTGCTCATCCTTGCGCTCGGTTGTAACCCCACAAAAAAGGCACAGGTAAGCCAGGTGGATCGTCAAAAATCATCCGCCGTAACTACGATTGCTTTCGGATCGTGCAATAGGCAAGACAAACCACAACCCCTATGGGAACCCATACTTAGTCAGAAGCCCGATGTATTTATTTGGCTCGGAGACATTATCTATGGCGATACAGAAGATATGGGCTTGCTGAAAAGTAAATATGACATGCAGACGCAGCAGGATGATTATGAAAAATTGGCTACCACGACAAGTGTTATAGGTGTTTGGGACGACCATGATTACGGAAAAAACGATGCAGGGAAAGAATATCCCAAAAAGAAAGAAAGTCGGGAGTTATTGTATAATTTTCTTGATATTCCTGTAGCAAGCCCGCTGCGGGAAAGAGAAGGAGCGTACAGTGCACATCTTTATGGAAAGCTGGAAGAAAAGGTAAAAGTGATATTGCTCGACGCGAGGTATTTTAGAGACGCCCTGGAGAAGGCACATCTTTATGGAAAGCTGGAAGAAAAGGTAAAAGTGATATTGCTCGACGCGAGGTATTTTAGAGACGCCCTGGAGAAGGATGCCGAACGTGCCTATATCCCCAATACCTCGGGTTCTATTTTGGGGGAAGCACAGTGGGCATGGCTGGAGACGGAGCTGGAAAAGAAAGATGCTGCCATTACCCTCATTGGGTCAGGTATTCAGATGATACCACAGGACCACCCTTACGAGAAGTGGGAAAATTTTCCACAGGAGCGACAAAGATTGCTAGACCTGCTGGCCAAAACAAAGCCAAACGGTGTGTTACTGCTCAGTGGAGACAGGCATATTGCAGAGATTTCCAAATTAAGCCTGCAAGGCTTGTCGCACCCGCTATATGATGTGACTTCCAGTGGCCTTACCCACACCTGGAATGAATATCGTGAAGAACCCAACCAGCATCGGGTAGGGGACATGATAGCCAAACTAAATTTTGGACTTCTGCATTTTACATGGGAGCCAAACCAGGTAAAAGTAAAGATGGAAATCCGGGGGGAAGACAACATTCTTTATTTGACGGAAGAACTGATTGTGAAAAAGTAAAGGTTTACAGTATATGCCACTGGTCTTGCAGACCGAAAAGCGTATCTTTTTCATAATTGGGAGATACGCTTTTTTTATCCGTTCCTTGCAGCATATTTCTTCAAATTTGAAATAAAATCAAAGCCTGCAGGATGACAGATATTTCATTATCGCATATGATGATGCCTTGCCCGATGAAGCCAAAGGTTTATTTAAACTACATGATGCAACCATAAAAACCTACCTTAAAGTAAACCAATGGGCTTATTTAGCGTCAACTGAATTTGTGGACGCTAATTTTTTCTTTTCTTCCTCCGTAAGCTGCCAATTTTCGTTAAAAAATCCATCCATAAGCAACTTATCATCCTCAAAAAGCATATAATCCTTTAAACCAGGTAAAATTGCCAGATTTGCAGGCAGAAAATTAAACCTTTCTGGTTGCCGATAATTCCACCAAGGCAAGCCACTGCTTACAACCACGTAATTGCCATCCAATGGGAAGACATAGAGCAATCCGCGATTAGCCGCTGGAGGGCTTAGATGGAGAGGTAGCCTCGTACTGTTTTCAGCGATGATAGCGTTCGTTTCTTTGGTGCCGAATAAAATTAGATTCGTGTCTTTCAATGCCTTAATGTCTGCTTCCTTATCCGATAACACCCGGGGAAATACCATATACCTGCCCATGAAATTTCCACGGAATACCGACCAGTTGGCGGCTTCATTGGCGATTTTAATACGCTCTTGCAGCACCACGTCGGATGGATTGTCCAGCGTACCATATATATAGACATGGCGCGTGGCGAAAGCATCATGAACTGGCCCTTCCAGCCCAGTCCTTTTACCCGTTTCCGTCCTTTTATTTTGTGTCTGCCACTTTCCTTTTACGCGCACAAAATGAACGGTTGCCTTATTCTTTATACTGATTTTATGGCCATCAATGACCAGTTTTAGGTTATCTTTTAAATTTAGTAGGGGATGGCCCGTTAGCTGTAGCGTAAAACCATTTAACGCCTCCGTTTTTATTTCCAGCTGATTTTGAGCAGTGAATTGCGCTACTATTGTCGCCAGCTGTCCTGCTTCCAACACATCGAGCTCCACCCAATAGGCCCTGTTATATTTGTAATGCCTGGACGCAAACTTAACCTGGTTGGGAAATTTATTCCTTTTATAAGGGGCAAACCATTCAAAAATATAACCGTCCTCATATGCTTTTACCCAGCTGTCGTGCATAACGCCAGGATATTCATCGTATGCCACATCAGCTCCGGCCGATTCAAAGTTTTTCACCAGATCGCGAGATACGGCTACCGGCACGACAGGGTCTGCTTCCCCATGAAACAGGTGGATAGGAATATTTGACGCATTGCCCGCAATTTGTGCCATATCCTGCGGTGGGGCAGGACAGACTGGCGCAATGGCTGCCCACGTATCGGGGCGTGTAAGCCCCAACCATAAAGTGCCTCCTCCACCCATAGACAATCCCGTCAGATAAACCCGATCTTCATCCACCGAAAACCTTCTTTTCACATCGTCGAGTACATCGTAAACATCCTTTTCTGGTACACCCTGATAGCCGGCCGTTCCGCGTGCATAGGGAGCAACAACAATATATGGCACATCATCCCAAGGAGGAAAATATTGGCTTGCTGCAAGATCACTTTCGCCGGTAAAATTGCTTTTTCCAAATACCCTGCGTAGTGCAAGCCGGTGGTTGGAGCCTGCCCCATGAAGCATTATTACCAATGGGTAACGTACTTGCGTATTGTAATTTTTGGGCAGGTACAGGCCATACGGTTGCTCGGTATCATCCACGTCAGAAAACACAGTAAGTACCTGTGGTCCTGACGGTAGTTGCTGCCCATAGCTAGTGCTATAAAAGCTAGAAATCAGAAGAAGTATTGTATAAATTACTGATTGAAGGTAATGTGTCATGATTTATAAATTGCATTATAAAAGTCCTGCACCTAAGGTAGCATTTTTGTAGTTAAAATTTTAAGGGACAGCTCAATCTTTATGACGCATCGGTGGAAACGAATTATGGCTTGTCAAAAGGGAGTCCATCTAAAACCAGTCGAATATTCAGAAGCGTCTTTCCAATCTTGGCTACTTAGTGCCTTTTGTAAATTCAACAAGATATTTAATACTTTATATAGAACTATTTCGATTTCCTTTATAACTATTTGCGAGGTTCATTATTATGTCGTAATTTGACTGCGTGTAGGGTAAGCCTACGCAGCTATGCTTATTTCTACTGCAATTATAGTATCAGCTAATTATTAATAAAAATGCCATGGAAACAAAAGAGCAATTATTAGAGATCAACAAAAAGCAGAAAGACTTTTATAACGTGCGGAAAAGGAACTTCACCACGCGTCTTTGGTCTTCGCTTCGAGGAGGCCTCTTAAAGAAAATACGAAAGGACATCGGCGTACATGACCAGGCTTATGCAGTGCATCGTGCCTGGTTCGGCGACTTATCTCAAAAAAAGGTTTTGGACCTGGGCTGTTATTCCGGAAATTTTTTAAGCCTCCATTTGGCGCAACATGCCAAAGAATATATTGGAATTGATTTAAGTGATGTGGCTATTGCAAAGTTAAAAGAAAAAATAAAAGATATTCCCACCGCGCAGGCACTGGCTGTCGATTTTTTCTCTGATGAATTTGATCACAGCGATTTCGATCTTATCTATGCCTATGGTGTTTTACATCACTTTAAAGATACCGATATGCTTATCCGGCATCTTAAAAGTATGATGAAACCTGATGGGGAAATTATCTCTTATGACCCCCTACAAACCAGTCTGCCGGTAAAATTCTTACGGGTAATTTATCGCCCCTTTCAATCAGACGCTGCCTGGGAATGGCCCTTCTCCAGAACTACCTACCGGAAGTATGAAAAATCTTTTGAGATTATAGAACGGCACGGCATCCTTGGGAATTCCAAGATGTCATTTCTGTTGAACTTTCTCCCTATATCTGAGGAGAAAAGAGTTAGCCTGGGCCAGAAAATGCACAAGAAAGATTGGGAAAAATCTGCTGTGTCTGACAGTCATCTATTCAGTTGCATGCATTTGACAATGCTCATGAAAAATAAACCAGTCTGAAATTATCACCAGGAACAAAAAAAGGCTAATTCTCGTAAAGAATTAGCCTTTTTTTTATAAGCTGATATCAGCTTATCGCTTTACACGTTTCAGTTTTTTATCATCTTCTACAACGGCAATATCTTCGACATCGGCAAGAATTCTTCCACAATGTTCGCACACAATGATCTTCTTTCTTTCCCTGATGTCGGCCTGTCTCTGCGGAGGAACAATATTAAAACATCCCCCACAAGCACCACGCTTCACTGTAACTACGGCAAGGCCATTGATGGCGTTGGCGCGAACTTTATTATATGATTTGATCAGACGTTCCTCTATAGACTTAGCAGCTTTTTCTCTTTCCGTTCTCAATTTCTGCTCTTCTTCTTTACTTTCAGAAGTGATAACATCCAATTCCTTTTTCTTACTGTCGAGGTCTTTGTTTCTTTCCTGAAATACTTCCTGCGTCTTGGCTATTTCCTCTTTCTTCTTTTCAATTTTGTAATACCCTTCCTTGATTCTTTTTTCCGAAATCTGCATTTCCAGATTTTGAAGCTCAATCTCTTTTGTGATGGCGTCGTATTCTCTATTATTTCTGACGTTCATCTGCTGCTCCTCATACTTCTTGATCAGCTTTTCCGCCTCTTTAATGGCATTTTTGTTGTTGCTGATCTCCTCGTCGAGGGCGATTACTTCCTGGTTGTGTTTGTCTATCCTGGTTTGATAACCTGCTATTTCATCCTCCAGATCACCTACCTCTTCAGGAAGTGCTCCTCTTACTTTTACGATGGCATCTAATTCAGAATCAATGGATTGAAGAAATAATAAGGCGTCAAGTTTTTTTGCTACAGTGCTTTCCATGAATATTTTTACAGATATCTAATTGGGTTCGTTACAATCTCGGACAAATTGAGTGCAATATTACGAAACTTTTTATTCAAAATCTCATAAATTAGTTCTTTTGTGAAAACTTCACTTTCATAATGGCCAATATCGGCAATGATTATCTTATCATCAGCATCAAAAAACTGATGATATTTAAAATCGGCACTTACAAAAACATCGGCATTTGCGCGTATAGCCTCTTTTAATAAAAATTGTCCCGACCCACCGCATAAGGCAATTGTCCTCACCTCGCTGTCGGGAAGCGTGGTGTGGCGAATGACCTTCAGACCCATTTGGCGTTTCAAAAAATGCAAAAAATCGGTCGGCGTTAAGGGCTTATCTAACGTGCCAATCATACCTGCCCCTATATCCTGGTTTGCATTACTTGTGTGCTGCAAATAATAGGCTACTTCTTCATAAGGATGTGCCTGGAGAAGTGCTCCTATGATGCTACTGGTCAGGTGAGCTGGACAAACTACCTCCAGGCGCGTTTCTAAAACCTCTTCTATGCGATCGACCTCACCTATATGTGGGTTGGCGCCCGTTTTGGGCTCAAACCTTCCTGTACCTGTGCTTGAGAAGCTACAATTGCTGTAGTTGCCTATACTGCCAGCACCGGCGGCATGTAATGCTGCCCGTACGGCTTCTTCGTGCGCGGCGGGAACAAAGGTGGTAAGCTTTTGTAGCGTATCTGTTTTTGGAACAAGTACGCGTAAGTTATGCAATAGCAGTTTTTCGGCAATTTTTCTGTTTACCCCGTACAACATATGATCCAGATTCGTATGGCAAGCATAGATTGCCACATCATTTTTGATCGCTTTTAAGACCGTCCTCTCAATATAATTGGTGCCCGAAATCTTTTTTAGTCCGCTGAAGATAATCGGGTGGTGTGCAACGATGAGGTTGCATTGCCTCGCTATGGCCTCTTCGACGACATCTTCTGTGCTGTCCAGACAAATCAATACCCCTTGTAAGGCATTGCTCTTATCACCGACCAGCAAGCCTGCGTTATCATAACTCTCCTGGTACGCAAGCGGTGCAAAGTTTTCTAAATATTCAATGATGTCTTTTATTTTCAGCATTTTTAACCAATTTTGCGATATTCAAAGTTAATAAAAAATCTTCTGTGGGGGTAGCAAAACTTGCAATGGGGTGGTTATTGTTTCCTATTGCCTTACTTTATGACGGTATCACAAGGTTGAGGAACCATCTTTACAATATCGGGTACAAGCGTAGCTTTGTTTTTGATCTACCGGTAATTAGTGTGGGAAACCTCTCGGTTGGTGGTACAGGAAAAACGCCGATGGTGGAGTACTTAATTCGGCTATGCAAAGCAAATTACCACGTGGCCGTATTGAGTAGGGGTTATGGCCGAAAAACCAGGGGGTTCAGGCTGGCCGGCCATGCTGACCATAGTGCGACCATAGGCGATGAGCCCTACCAATATTATCTGAAGTTCAATCCTGAAGTAACTGTTGCCGTCGGCGAGGAGCGTGTATTGGCCATTCCAGAAATACTTTTCCACAGTCCCGATACCCAGATGATTCTTTTGGATGATGCCTATCAACACCGGGCGGTATCACCCCATTTGAATATCTTACTTACCGAATATAATAAACCGTTTTTCGAGGACTTCCTGCTGCCCACCGGCAGGCTACGGGAGTCTCGCACCGGTGCGCAAAGAGCTAATGTCGTCGTCGTGACAAAATGCCCAGGAAACATTATGCCCTCAACGATGAAGTTGGTCATGGAAACAATTAGACAATATAGCAAAGAGGATGTGCCTGTATTTTTCACGTACATCCAATATTTAAAGCCTAAAGCTGTTTATAATGAACTAGCAAACTTTCAACGGCGGGTTGTTTTGTTTTCAGGTATCAGCAACTCCACTCATCTTGAAAAGTATGCGCAACAAGAATTTACGCTGATTCGCCACCTTCGGTACAATGATCATCATGCGTATACGGCCGAAGATATTGAAATGATCATTTCGGTATATCAACAGGAAAAGCCGGATGGAGCGTGTATACTTACCACAGAAAAAGACATGGTAAAATTAATGACCGAGCCAATGCGCGTGCTACTGCAGGATCTTCCCGTTTTCTATTTACCAATCGAAACAGCATTTTTGCAAAATCAGGATCAATTTGATCAGATAATCTTAAACTCACTCGAAAAAAATTGAATACCTTGCAGCCAAATTTATCTTTCGAGGTGCAAAAAATAATACCAGTAGTATTTTCTCTTGTAATTCTCCTTTGTCTTCAGGCAAATGGGCAAATATTAGATGACTCTACGAAGGTTATCTACGGCCCCAACACCACCAGCTTTGTGCTGGAAGAAGATATTAAATACAACCGGGAAAAAGCCTATGGGCTTGATACACTTCTCGAGGATTTTCATCAATATACATTTCTTGAAAAGGCTGAATACAAATTCCAGAATTTGGGTAATCTGGCCACGGCTGCGCATCCTTTATTTTATGCCCCTCCAGGATCGATCGGTTTGTCTTCTGGTTTCTATGTGTACGATCCATATTTTATTGGGCCCCGTGATATTCGGTATTTTGACACCCGGTCCCCTTATTCCCATATGTTTTATGGCATCGGAGGCAATGGCCGCTCTTTTGTGGACATCGACTTTAGCAGAAACATCAAGGCCAACTGGAATTTGGGATTTGACTTCCGAAGGGTTTCGGCAGATAAACAAATCGGCCCGACAA
>LXQK01000185.1 GCA_001683905.1 Marivirga sp. ANT-B6 | reverse complement strand
AAACCTTAAAAAGTTCGATTTGAAATATTTTAATATCATTTTTCTTATCATCAGCTTGTTGATACTCCACAGTAACCGTTTGCCACCACACCAATATTCATATATCGGACTTTTATCGTTTTTAATACCTCTTATTATTGCATGTAATTTCATTATCCTCATTTTTTGGTTGCGCAAGCTCTCTTATCATGCCATTCTTCCATTTGTAGCTTTATTATTTGGCATACGCTTTATGTTGGCAACAGTGGCATTTAACTTCAAAGACCGTGAAGCCATGCCAGAAGATATAACCCTTTTAAGCTATAACGTACGGGGATTTAATGCCAATACAGAAGGACACGACAATAGGATTGAAGCCTCCAAAGCCATGATTGATTGGGTTGTTGAGAATGATGCAGATATCAAATGCTTCCAGGAGTTTTATTCCCACCAATCGTTAGACCGATTAAAGACCATCGAGAAAATTGCAAGGGAAGGGGTATATGATTACCATATATCTTATGCTGGTGATGAACACAAAAACGCCAGGCTTATCAAGGGAATTGCTATTTTTTCAAAATATCCCATTATAGAACATGGAGAGATAGATCTCAAGTCATTCTTTCCGATCAACAAGGGGACGTATGCCGACATCGACATCAATGGCGATACCATTCGGGTAATCAGCGTTCATTTATCCTCGATGAGCATTAAGGAAAGGAATTTATTAAAAAAAGAATTCGATGAGGTGAAACAAAATTACAAGGATGTGGCATCGAGGCTACATACTGGCATAAGGACGAGAAGCAGGCAAATTGTGGAAGTAGAGAGAATTATTCAGGAAAGTCCTTATAAAGTAATTCTTTGCGGTGATTTAAATGAGTTACCTTATGGATATACCTATTATAGATTTAGAAAAACATTAAAAAACGCTTTTGAAGAGGCAGGTAAAGGATTTGGATTCACATACAACGGCATGCTCTTTTTCCTGAGAATAGATCACATATTTTATGATCCCGCCATAGAAGCCACCCAATACACAACTTTTAGAAAAGTAAAATATTCCGATCACTTTCCGATACAAGGTACCTTCTCTTTAAAAAAATAAGGTGCAATTGACAGGAATTACTAAATTTGCCCCCATGCGAAATGAATTGAAAATCTACAACACGCTCAGCAGGAAGAAGGAGGCCTTTAGCGCTCTTAACCCTCCTTATGTTGGCATGTATGTCTGTGGCCCCACGGTATACAACCATGTCCATCTGGGCAACGTGCGTACATTTATGAGTTTCGATATCATTTTCAGGTATCTGACATTTTTGGGATACAAGGTGCGCTATGTGCGAAATATCACCGATGTGGGACATCTAGAAAACGATGGTGATACAGGCGAAGATAAAATAGCCAAAAAAGCAAAGCTCGACAATCTCGAACCCATGGAGGTGGTACAAAAATATACCAATGATTTTCATCAGGTCATGAGTATGTTCAATGCGTGGCCACCGAGTATAGAGCCTTCAGCCACTGGCCATATTATAGAACAAATAGAAGCTGTAAAATTCCTCCTGGAAAAGGGCTTTGCCTATGAGGTAAATGGGTCGGTATACTTTGATGTAAATACCTATAACGAAAAACATCATTACGGCAAGCTATCCGGTAGGGTACTGGAAGAACTGATGGCTGGTGAGCGCGAGCTGGACGGCCAGGACGAAAAACGAAATAAGGCAGATTTTGCCTTGTGGAAGAAAGCGTCGCCTGAGCATATCATGCGCTGGAACTCGCCTTGGGGCCAGGGGTTTCCGGGGTGGCACCTGGAGTGCACCGTGATGAGCACTAAATACCTGGGAGAGTCGTTTGATATACACGGCGGCGGCATGGATCTCAAATTCCCGCATCATGAATGTGAAATTGCGCAATCTGTGGCATCATATGCTGCAGAACCGGCAAAATTCTGGATTCATACGAATATGCTTACTGTGAATGGCCAGAAGATGAGTAAATCGCTGGGCAATTCTTTTTTACCGGAGCAGCTGGTGAAAGGTGACCATCCATTACTCGATCAGGCATATAGTCCTATGACCGTGCGCTTCTTTATGTTGCAGTCGCATTATGCAAGCACATTGGATTTTTCTAATGAAGCTTTGAAAGCAGCCCAGAAAGGTTTTAAAAGAATTATAAATGGTCTCAGGATCATCAAGCAGATTGAATATCCTTTGATTGATGAAGGAAGCACATTGAACGAGCCTGTTGTGGAGCAGATTAAGCAATTGTGCCAGCAATGCCATGATGCGATGAATGACGACTTCAATACCGCCATGACCATAGGGCACTTGTCTAATTTGTTGAAAAAAATCAACGCTATCCATACCAAAACGCTTGCCGTAGAAGAACTAGGCCTGGAGTCATTTAACCTTTTGAAGGACACGTATATATCCTTCCTGGAAGATGTGCTTGGTCTGCAGGAAGAAAATTCTATAGACGCTGAGCAGCTCATGCAGTCGGTACTTCAGATGTACAGGATAGCAAAGACGGAAAGACAATATGACAAGGTAGATTTGATACGTGCTGAGCTTAAAGCTCAGGGAATAATTTTAAAAGATATGAAGTCAGGCGTCGACTGGGCTTATGAGGAATAAAATATGTTAAAGCAATTTTGTATCGTATTCATTTTAATCGTTCTCGCTTTTGGATGTGAAAACCCATCGAATGAACAGAAAACGGAAAGTGTCAGCGTCGTCCGGCCAACGGTTCCCGCCTTCAATAATGACTCGGCCTATCAGTTTATACAACAACAGGTAGATTTTGGCCCACGCGTGCCCAATACCCCTGCGCACAAGGCCACCGGCGACTATATCATCAAAAAGCTAGAGTCCTATGGGGCCGAGGTAGTCGTTCAGGAATTTACCGCCGAAGCCTTCGATGGCACCAAACTTAATTTGAGAAATATCATCGCGAGCTTCAATCCTGGTTTTACTAAGAGAATATTGCTTGCCGCACACTGGGATACCCGCCCATTTGCTGACAAAGACACGGAGAGAATCGATGAGCCTATTGATGGCGCTAATGATGGTGGTAGTGGCGTTGGCGTCCTGCTCGAAATCGCCAGGCAATTCAGCATTAATGAGATGCCCAGGGTAGGCGTAGACATGATATTCTTCGATGGCGAAGATTATGGCATGACTGAAGATTACAAAGTTATCGGGGCCCAACTCAACCCTGCTGAAACCTGGGCTCTGGGCTCGCAATATTGGTCAAAAAATTTGCACAAAAGCAATTATTCCGCTTACTATGGTATTTTATTGGATATGGTCGGCGGGGAAAACGCGCGATTTTACAGAGAAGGGATTTCGATGAATTTTGCCCCCTCGATTGTTAAAAAGGTTTGGGATCAGGCCCATCGAATTGGTCACGGCAGCTTTTTTGTCTACCAAAATGGTCCTCCTGTTACCGATGACCATGTTTTCGTGAACTATAACGCGAAGATTCCAATGATCGACATTATTGAGTTTTATCCTGAAAACAACTTCGGCAGCTACCATCATACCCATGAAGATAATATGGAAATTATTGACAAGCAGACTTTGAAAGCCGTTGGAGAGACTGTCTTACACGTCATATACAATGAAGATGCAGCAAAGGCGAATCCCTGACCATCTTCAAGCTTATCTAGGCTGCTTATTTTCTTAAAGCGATAAAGTCTTTGTTGCTCTTGAACCAATCAAGGGTAATGCCCAAACCCTGATGAATATCAAATGCGGGGGCATAGCCGAAACCTCTATTTGCCTTGGAAATGTCTGCAAGGCTATCTCTTACATCTCCAGCCCTCGACGGCCCATAAACCGGTTTTAGTTTACTCTGGGTTAGGTCAGACAAGATATTGTAAAGCAGGTTCAGTGAAGTGTTTTGACCAAAAGCAATATTGTAAACCTGTGCTGCTGGGCCTTTCTCAGCCGAAAGCGCCGCTTTGATGTTGGCCTGTACAGCATTTTCGACAAAAGTAAAATCCCTTGTCTGCTCACCGTCGCCATTGATTACAGGAGGTTTACCTTCTAAAATGGCATCGATAAATAGCGGTATTACTGCCGCATAAGCACCTTTAGGGTCCTGGCGAGGGCCAAATACATTAAAATACCTTAAACCTACACATTCCAGTCCATAAGACTTATTGAATACATCTGCGTATAGTTCATTAACATATTTGGTAATGGCATACGGAGATAAGGGCTTACCGATGACATCTTCCTTTTTAGGCAATATGGGGCTATCGCCATAGGTTGAAGAAGAAGCAGCATATACAAAACGCTTTATTTTTTGATCCCTTGCAGCTACGAGCATGTTTAAAAATCCACCAACGTTCACGTCATTAGTAGTTATGGGGTCATTAATACTTCGAGGAACTGACCCCAGCGCCGCCTGATGCAAGACATAATCCATTCCCTGGCAAGCATCATGGCAGGTTTCGAGATTACGAATATCTCCGTTGATAAATTCAAAGTTAGGATGAGCCACGAAGGGTTCAACGTTCTTATAAAATCCATTCGACAGATTGTCTAGAACCCTCACCTTGCCCACATTAAATTTAAGCAAGTATTCTACAATGTTTGATCCTATAAAACCTGCTCCACCAGTTACTAAAAATGATACCTGGTCAATGGATTGTTCATGGTATGGTTTTTCAAACATAAGCTTCTAGTTGAAAATTAAAAAATCTAAATAGTGATGACCAAGATGGGCTGAACTTACTTTAAATGTGTATCAGGCACCGTATTGATCCTGATAATATTTTTGATAGGCTCCGGAAGTTACATTTTCCAGCCATTCATTGTTATTTAAATACCAATCAACCGTTTTTTCCAGTCCTTCCTCAAATTGAAGTGAAGGTTCCCATCCGATCTCACTTTTGATCTTAGTGGCGTCGATAGCATAGCGAAGATCATGCCCCGCCCTGTCTTTAACAAAGGTAATTAATCTGGCAGAATCCCCTTTTTCCCTGCCAAGTTTTCTATCCATGATATCACATAAAAGATATACCAGATCGATATTTTTCCATTCATTTGAGCCGCCTATATTATAACTCTCGCCCACCTCCCCTTGATGAAATACCATATCAATGGCGCGGGCATGATCTTCGACATATAACCAGTCTCGTATATTTTCACCTTTACCATAGACAGGAAGCGGGTTATTATGCTTAATGTTGTGGATGCAAAGGGGTATTAGCTTTTCAGGAAAATGGTTTGGCCCATAGTTATTCGAGCAATTTGTAAGTATAACGGGCAGCCCATACGTATTGTGATAAGCTCTTACAAAGTGATCCGAGCTTGCTTTCGAAGCAGAATAAGGAGATTGCGGATCATAAGGAGTCATTTCAGTAAAAAACCCTTCATCACCGAGCGAACCAAAAACTTCATCGGTAGAAATATGGTAAAATAAATGCTCGCCTGCATCCTGCCAATGTAACCTGCAGGCATTCAGTAAATTCACCGTACCGATTACGTTGGTGAAGATAAAATCCATCGGGTACTTAATCGACCTGTCTACATGAGATTCGGCAGCAAGATGAATGACGTCGTCGAACGAATTCTCCCGAAACAATTTGTCGACAAATGCCTGGTCCACCATGTCTCCTTTGATAAAGGTATAATTTGGCCGTCCTTCAACGTCTTTCAGGTTTTCCAGATTGCCCGCATAGGTGAGCTTATCCAGATTGGTAATATGGTATGCAGGGTATTTATTAACAAAAAGCCTTACAACGTGTGACCCAATAAAGCCGGCACCACCTGTAATTAAAATATTTTTTTTACTCATTTGCTTTTTTTAAGGCTAGCTGCCAGGCCCAGGAATCTCTCAGGGATTCTTCAAGTCCTAATATAGCTTGCCAACCCAATACAGTGTTAGATTTCTCTACATTAGCATAAATCTGCTCCACATCTCCTTCTCTCCTCGGTCCTATTTCGTAATTTAATTTCTGGTCGCTTACTTTTTCAAAAGTTTTAATGACTTCCAGGACAGTATTTCCTCCGCCTGTGCCGATGTTAAAGGTGTCGAAAAATTGTGCCTTTTCCTGGTTGGAAAGATATTCCAGGGCTTTCACATGCGCCTTGGCCAGGTCTACCACATGAATATAATCTCTGATACATGTGCCATCCGGGGTATTATAATTATCACCAAAAACAACGATTTTTTCACGTAAGCCAACAGCGGTTTGTGTAATAAATGGCACCAGGTTATTGGGAACGCCAAGCGGTAATTCACCAATTAACGAAGACGGATGTGCGCCTACCGGATTGAAGTACCGCAGTGCTATGGCTTTTAAATTATGTTGTTCGTTCTTGTTTTGGAAGTAACTATTGACAGTGTCTTCAAGAATTTCTTCACATACCTGTTTCGTATTCCCATAAGGAGACTCAGCAGGTTTTTTAGGGGTCTTTTCAGTAACCGGTAGCTGATCTGGCTGCCCATATACCGTACAAGATGAGGAAAATACGATATCAGGTATATTGTACTTTTTCATCAACTTAAGCAAAACCAACAAAGACCCGATGTTGTTCTCGTAATACTTTACGGGCTCCAATACAGACTCACCAACCGCTTTGTAGGCAGCAAAGTGAATGATGCCCTGAATATTTTTTTCTGTTCTTAACAGATTCTCAACATAGGAGACATCATTGCAATCTCCTTCATAAAATTTGATCGGTGTTCCTGCTATCTTTTCTATTCCCTTTAAAACGGAAGGTTCCGCATTGGAATAATTATCTATAATGACAGGTGTATAGCCAGCAGCAACTAATTCTACTACAGTATGAGACCCAATATAGCCAGCACCACCTGTAACAAGGACTTTATTTTTATCGTCCATACTTAAAGATTTGCAATTTTATTCTTGAAGAAAGCATAGGTCGGCTTCAACCCTTCTTCTCTTGAATATTTAGGTTCCCATTTCAAAATCTCCCTGGCCCGGGTTATATCAGGCTTCCTTTGCTTGGGATCATCCTGTGGCAACGGTTTATAAACTACTTTTTGGTTTGTTCCAGTAAGTTTAATGATTTCGTCAGCAAATTGTTTGATGGTAATTTCATCAGGGTTGCCAACATTTACCGGGTATGGATAATCACTCATCAACAACCTGAAAATACCTTCCACAAGATCATCCACGTAACAAAAGGACCTGGTTTGAGAGCCGTCTCCGAAAATTGTTAAATCTTCGCCCCGAATTGCCTGTCCGATAAATGCAGGCAATACTCTCCCATCATCCAGTCTCATTCTTGGGCCGTAGGTATTGAATATCCTGATAATGCGGGTTTCCAACTGGTGAAAAGTATGGTAGGCCATTGTAATAGCCTCCTGGAAACGTTTCGCCTCATCATAAACTCCTCGAGGACCAACCGGATTTACATTCCCCCAATAATCTTCATTCTGCGGATGTACAATGGGATCGCCATAAACTTCCGAGGTAGAAGCTACCAGAATTCTCGCGCTCTTCGCCTTGGCAAGTCCTAAAAGATTATGCGTACCCAAAGATCCTACCTTCAGGGTCTGGATCGGCATCTTTAGATAGTCAATAGGGCTTGCCGGTGAGGCAAAATGAAGAATATAATCCAGCTCACCCGGGACATGCACAAATTTGGAAACGTCGCTTTCGTGGTATTCGAAGTGCTTGAGTCCCATCAGGTGCTCAATATTATCAAGCGAACCGGTAATCAGGTTATCCATGGCGATCACATGAAAATCTTCTGCTATAAATCTATCGCAAAGATGTGACCCCAGAAAACCTGCGCCGCCGGTTATTAATATTCTTTTCTTACCCATTGATTGTTTTCCTTCCGATACTATAATAAGTAAACCCTGTTTCGCTCATCGCATTCACATCGTATAAGTTTCTACCATCAAATATAACCTTATTCTTCAACTTAGAAGCTACCCGCTCGAAATCAGGCGTCCTGAAAACTGGCCATTCCGTTACGATCAGAAGCGCATCAGCACCCTCCAAGGCATCATATTCATTTTCACAAAGCGCAATCTTATCACCTAGAAGGGTTTTTACATTTTCCATGGCTTCAGGATCGTAAGCATTAATCTTTACACCTTCAGCTATTAAAGATTCAATATTGGCCAACGAGGGTGCCTCACGGATATCATCAGTATACGGCTTGAAGGCCAGTCCCCAAACAGCAATTGTTTTTCCTTTTAGATCTCCTTTAAAGTATGCCTTAATCTTATCGATCAATTTAGTCTTTTGCGTGTTGTTGGTGTCCATTACCGCAGTAAGGATCTTAAAGTCATAGGCGGCGTCCTTCGATGACTTGGCCAACGCCTGAACATCCTTAGGAAAACAACTTCCTCCATACCCTATGCCTGCAAACAAGAAACGTTTCCCTATTCTGGAATCTGTACCAATACCCCTTCTAACGGCATCTACATCCGCGCCAAGCTTCTCACAGAGGTTGGCAATCTCATTCATGAAGGTGATTTTTGTTGCCAAAAAAGAATTAGCAGCATATTTGGTAAGCTCTGCAGATTTTTCATCCATGAAGATTACAGGATTTCCCTGCCTAACCAAAGGAGCATAAAGGGTTTCCATGATTTTATTGGCCCGCTCAGATGAACTTCCGATTACAACACGGTCCGGCTTCATAAAGTCTTCAACAGCCACACCTTCACGTAAAAATTCAGGATTAGAAACTACATCAAAAGGAACTTTGGCCCCTTTAGCGATCGCGTCACGTACCCTATCCGCAGTTCCTACAGGAACAGTACTTTTATCAACAATCACCGCATAATCTTCCAATATAGGACCTAAATCGTGGGCGACTTTCAAAACATATTGAAGGTCAGCAGATCCGTCTTCACCGGGAGGTGTAGGTAAAGCCAGGAATATAATTTTTGCACCTTTAATGCCTTCTACAAGGTCGGTAGTAAATACAAGTCTTTCTTGTTTAATATTTCTTTCGAATAGAACATCCAGGCCTGGCTCATAAATTGGGATGATGCCATTTTTTAGCTTTTCTACTTTTTTCACATCAATATCTACACAAGTCACGTGATTTCCGGTTTCTGCAAAACATGTTCCTGTAACGAGACCTACATATCCTGTACCTACTACTGCTATTTTCATATTGTTTATTTGTTTTTAGCTTTTAATGGTTAAAAAATAAGATAAATGACTTTACCATCCGTCTAAAATATTGCCACTATAACTAATTAGTTAAAAAAAATTACCGCCAAAATTAATTTTAAAAAGAAAAAATAACAAACTTAAATGCAGTAATCATGAAACTTATATTTTCTGGCGTGTAAGACTTTGGTGGTTTTACAATAAAAAATATTGAAGAAAGCCCAATACAGCCATTTAGAAGCCACGTTGAATTTATTATTAAATAAATATTAAGATAAAATTAAGCATTATTCTAAGGTAGAAATAAAGATAGTAAGGAACAGTTAAACTTTTACGAACGAATGTTAGTTTGGCAAATTGATAGGGTTTGTTTATTTTTGCACAAATTATTTGTTCATGGAGATGTTAGATACAATTAACGAGGAAGAAGAAAAGCACATCGTGCAGGAAAATCAAGCAATGATTGCAAAGATGGTGCGGGATTTTGGAGCAAAGGAAATTGTTCCTAACATGAGAAAGTGGGATGATACCCAGGAGTTTCCGGTAGCATTATTTAAGAAACTTGGCGAGCTTGGGCTTATGGGTGTACTGGTTCCACAAGCGTACGGTGGTTCTGGATTCGGTTATAAAGAATATGTTACCGCCATTTCCGAATTATCAAAGATAGATGGATCCATTGGTTTATCCATGGCTGCACATAACTCCTTATGCACAGGACATATTTTGCAGTTTGCCAATGAGGCACAAAAGAAAAGATGGCTGCCGAAATTAGCTACTGCAGAATGGATTGGTGCATGGGGATTGACTGAACCAAATACAGGATCAGACGCAGGTAATATGCGAACGACGGCAAAGAAAGAAGGTGATTATTATATAATCAATGGAGCCAAAAATTTTATTACCCATGGTCTCTCCGGAAATGTAGCTGTTGTGATTGTAAGAACAGGCGAGATTGGCGACTCACGCGGCATGACCACCTTTGTAATAGAAAAAGGTACCGAAGGATTTTCTGCTGGCAGAAAAGAAGATAAACTGGGAATGCGTGCCTCAGAGACTACAGAGCTTATTTTCAACAATTGCGCGGTACATCAGGATAATATGTTGGGGCAGGTTGGTGATGGTTTTATCCAGGCGATGAAAGTGCTCGACGGCGGCCGAATTTCTATTGCGGCTTTAAGTCTTGGTATAGCGCAGGGTGCTCTTGATGCCTCCCTCAAATACTCCAAAGAAAGACATCAGTTCAACAAACCTATTTCAGATTTCCAGGGTATCTCTTTTAAACTGGCTGATATGGCAACAAAAGTAGAAGCAGCGAGTTTGCTTACTTACAGATCGGCAGACATGAAAGATAGAGGCTTGAATGTGACCAAAGAATCTGCCATGGCGAAGTATTATGCATCAGAGGTTGCCGTGGAGGTTTCTACCGAGGCCGTGCAAATATTTGGTGGCTATGGTTATACCAAAGATTACCCGGCAGAGAAATATTACCGCGATGCGAAGCTTTGCACAATAGGCGAAGGAACTTCCGAGATACAGAAGCTGGTAATTGCCAGGGAAATTTTAAAGTAAGCGATAAGGCGCTACTATTTTGCGCTAAGTGATTGCGTGGTGGGCAATCAGCAATGACTACTTCAAATGAAAAGTTACTTAATTGCAATAATTTTTGAGCTTGTTGTTTGAATAAAAATAAAATCAATTTATATTTGCAGCCTTCTAAAGGAAAAGATAAAAGAAAGAATATATGATTATTGTTAATGTAAAAGAAAACGAATCAATAGAAAAGGCTTTAAAAAGGTTTAAAAAGAAGTTTGAGCGTACTGGTGTTCTCAAGGAATTAAGGTCAAGAACTTTCTATGAAAAGCCATCTATCAGCCGAAGAACAGAGAAATTGAAAGCAGCCTACAGACAGAAGATGTACGCTGACGAAAATTATTAAAATAAGCTAATAATCTTTCTTATTTTTTGCTACATTAGTATTGTAAGTTAATCCCTTACAATACTAGCATGATCGATCATTTCTTAAAATTTCTTCAGTACGAAAAGAGATACAGCCCCCACACGCTGCAGGCCTATCGAACAGATCTAGAACAATTTCAGGCCCATCTGGAAGTTATTTTCCCTGGAACCACGTGTGAATCTTCAGATCATCAAATGATCAGATCATGGTTGATTTCGTTGGTCGACCAGCAGCTCAATTCACGAACAATCAATCGTAAAGCAGCCTCTTTACGCGCCTACTATCGATTTTTAATGACCCGGGAGTATATCACGAAAGACCCTACGTATAAAATTAAAGCCCTTAAGAACAAGAAGCAGCTACCGGTCTTTGTACAGGAAAAAGATATGGAGCTTTTGCTTAACCCCCTTATGTTTCCTGATGATTTCGCCGGATGGCGCGACAAACTGATCATTGAGCTACTATATGGTACAGGCATCCGCTTGTCTGAACTCATAAATTTACCAGATTCCGATGTGAATATGTACGTCAGGCATGTCAAGGTTTTAGGTAAACGGAATAAAGAAAGGGTAATACCATTCTCTAAAAGTTTAGGATTAATAATTGAAAATTACAGAAGAAAGAAATTAGACCTTTTTGGGGATAACACGCCAGGTACATTAATCGTTACAGATACAAACGAGCAGTGTTATCCTATGATGATCTACAGGTCGGTTAGAAAATACCTCGATAGGTCTACCAATGCGGATAGGCGCAGTCCGCACGTACTCCGCCATACTTTTGCTACACATTTACTTGATAAAGGTGCTGAACTAACTGCCGTAAAAGATCTTTTAGGGCACTCCAGTTTAGCAGCCACACAGGTTTATACTCATAACACGCTTGAAAAAATAAAGAAAATATTTGATCAGGCACACCCTAAATCGGGCAATTAATAAAGTGTAAGTTTAACTTTAAATTTTAATGACTATGAAGTTACAAATGCATTCAGTTCATTTCGATGCGGACCAAAAACTCCTTGGGTTCATCCAGAAAAAGACAGACAAGTTAGAGACGTTTTACGACAGGATAATCGAAGGGGAAGTCTTTTTGAGATTACAAAATGATTCTAACCAGGAAAATAAAATCGTCGAAATTAAATTATTTATACCCGGGACGTCACTTTTTGCAAAAGAGCAGGCAAAATCCTTTGAAGCAGCAACTGATATGACGCCCT
>LXQK01000184.1:68238-73305 GCA_001683905.1 Marivirga sp. ANT-B6 | reverse complement strand
CCGGTCGCTACTGCAGCAACAGGCGTAGGACAGAATAGCTTTACAGCCAACTGGAATGCAGTAACAGGTGCGACAAGCTATCGCCTGGATGTACTCCTCAACGGGTCGTTGCTAATCAATTACAGCGACCTGGTAGTAAACAGCACCTCTAAACTGGTAGAAGGACTGCTGCCTAATACTACTTATACCTATCGGGTACGCGCTGTAAATGCTGGTGGTAATTCTGTTAATTCAAACACCATTAACGTTACAACCCGTCCACTGGTGCCTGCTGCCCCGGTGGCTATTGCAGCAACTTCCATAACTCAAAATAGCTTTGTGGCAAACTGGCAGCCATCGCCCGGAGCTACGAAATATTACCTAGACGTTTCTACAGATAACTTTTCCACCTTCGTAACAGGATACGAGAACAGGGAAATTGTTATTACCAGTGCTGGCGTCAGTGGATTAAGTTCTGGCATGACATATCAATATAGAGTAAGAGCTGGCAATATTTCCGGTACTTCCGCCAGTTCCAATGTAGTCAGCGCTACGACGCTGCAAGGCATCCCAGCGCAGCCGGAAAATTTAATGGCGGAAGCAATTTCGGAAACGGTGATCCGGTTGTCATGGACGGACATAGCCACCAACGAACAGAATTATATTGTTCAAAGGGCAAACGCAGAGTCGGGTCCGTTTTCCACAGTGGTGACACTAGCTGCTAATACAAGCACCTATGAAAACACCAACCTGGCATCTAATACCCGATATTTTTTCAGGGTTTATGCTCAAAACAATGGTGGAAATTCAGTATTTTCCAATGTTGCTGAGGCCAGAACACTACAATACAGACCTACGCTTGGTGATATCGCCGATATAGTAATAGATGAAGGTTCTGGAAATAAAACCGTGAACCTTATCGGGATATCCGATGGTGGAGAAGGCGGGCAAAGCTTGATTGTGACAGCAAACTCCGACAACCCGGAATTGATTCCAAACCCGGTGGTAACCTATTCCAGTCCCTCGGCGACTGGAAGTATCGCTTTTGCTCCAGTGGCCTTCCTCAATGGAGAAGCCAATATTGTCGTGACGGTAACAGATAATGGTCCCAATCCGAATAGTATCAGTAAGACCTTCAAGGTAATTGTAACTGCTGTAAACAGTATTCCAACGTTAAATGATATAACATCGCCATTACCGATTTTGGAGAATGCTGATACCCAAAGTCTTACAATTTCCGGAATAAGTCCGGGGGTAAACGAAGCAGGTCAAACAGTAACCGTCACTGCTGTTTCAAAAAATAACACCCTGATATTAAATCCGGTGCAAGTAAATTATACCAATCCTAGTAGTACCGCTACACTAACTTATAAGCCTCAACCTGACCGATCAGGTACTGCTGAAATAGAAGTCACAGTTAGTGATCAGCAGTTGTCTATTACAAAGTCATTCATAGTCACTGTAACGGCGGTAAATAACGCGCCAACCTTCACTGTCAGCGGAAATATAACGGTTGATGAAGGTTTTACTACGACGGAAAGAGTAACTGTAACACCAGACCCAGTTCCGGCTGATGAACAAAGTCAGACAGTTATATATAGTTTATCACCGCAATCCGTGCCATTTGCTAACATTTCCTTCAATCCCAATACGGGAGAAGTGACCATAACGTCTGTTGCAGGAGGTTTTGGTGGACAAGAATTTACCATCACGGCCAATGATGGCCAAAGTGAAAACAATACCGCAAAGGGAACATTTAATTTGACGGTAGGTGCCGTTAATCGTGCCCCGCGGTTTACGCTCAGTGGAAATGTAACCGCCATGGAAGATTTTGCGACGCCACGAGTAGTTACTATCATTCCCGGCAATGTGAGGCCTGAAGAAGTAAATCAAATCGTTACCTATACTTTATCACCTACTTCGGTCGATTTTGCAAATATAGTTATCAATAGCCAAAACAAGGAAATTACCGTCACTTCTATTCCCAACCGGTTTGGTAGTCAGTTATTCGAAGTAATCGCCGACGATGGCCAATCTGTTAATAATATTGCCACGCAAACTTTTAACCTGGTAATAAGTCCTGTTAATGATGCACCCACACTAGATCCCATTGCTGATCCGGCCGCGTTCAATGAAAGCAGTGGCGAACAGACTGTTTTTTTAACAGGAATTTCTGCTGGACCTTTTGAGGAGCAATCTATCAGCGTCATCGCCTCATCGGGTAATACAGCATTAATACCTAACCCTACGGTGACCTATACAAGTCCAGGAAACACCGCTACGTTGACCTATACACCGGTACCTGGTAGGTCAGGCACAGCAGTGGTTTCTATTACTTTAGTGGATAGTGGACCTAATAGTCCATCACCCAACGTCAATACGATTAGCAGAACCTTTACAGTTACGGTAAATAACCTCAACAAAGCACCTACTATAAATGAAATTGCAAATCCGGCACCAATTGATGAGGATGGACCTACGCAGACGGTTCCTTTAACGGGGATTACAGCTGGAGCAGGGGAATCGCAGGTGATCACTATCACCGCAAATTCCAGCGACCCGGCTTTAATTCCCAATCCTACAGTAAGCTATACGAGCCCAAATAACTTTGGAGGACTTACATACAAGCCTGTTGCTAATAAATCAGGAACCGCTACGGTAACTGTTACCGTTACAGACAATGGATCTGGTATAGCACCGAATGTAAACACGACCACCCGAACATTTCAGGTTGTTGTGAACCCTGTGAACGATGCGCCTGTGATGAATGAAATTGCAGATCTCCCTGTCCTGGATGTTGACGCTGGTCCGCAAACAATTAATATGGCAGGAATTTCTGCAGGGCCTGAAGAAAACCAGAGCTTGACGATCAGTGCGACTTCCAATAATCCAGCCCTTGTTCCTGTAGTCAATGTCAATTATACAAGTCCTGCAGCAACAGGAACGCTTGTATTTACTGCTGCGCCGGGCGCTTCTGGCACTGCAAATATCACAGTTACGCTAACTGACAACGGTTCTGGTACGCCCCCCAACGAAAATACCTTTACTCAAACCTTTACGGTAATAGTGCGCGATTATCCGGATCTGAAAGTAGATAACGCGACGTTGGCTGGCACTGAAGTGATTGCAGGTGGACAGATTGATGCCAGTGCCACTATTACCAATATTGGTAAAATTGCCGCGGAACCTGCAGTATTTACCTACTATCTGTCGCGTGATGAGTCCTTAAATCCCGAGTCAGATATTGCCCTGGCCTCTAATGATATTATAGCCCTGGACGTTGAGCAGAATCTGGTGGTGAGCAACACCTTGACTATTCCCGGTCAAACGACAGCTGGAAACTATTTTATCTTATTTTATGCTGATGCGAACAATGTTTTAGAAGAATCTGACAAAGCAAATAATATTGTTGCCTTGCCATTTATTATTACAGCCAACGCAGCGTCAGTGATTGAAAATCAGGAATTTCCTGAATATGTAACTGTAGGAGCACATGAACCTATAGGCATATTGCTGAAACCTAATTTTGAAATTACCAAGGTGGAGGTTAATTACCGTGGCATCTCAGCGTCCAGCTGGCATACGCTTACTTTAATGTCTGAAAATCAGTCGTATACCATTCCTGATACAGAATCAAAATTCGATGAGATAGGGCTGGAATACTATTTTGTTGTTTCGTATGCTGGAATTAGTGAAGAGAGTGGTTTAGGATATACGTATCTGAAATATCCTGGCAATGGTATTACTTTAGCTGATTTAAACTTCGGCGCCACAGTAGAAGATTACCAAATTATCGCCACACCACTTGTGTTATCTGATATTAGAATCAGCGCCATACTTGAAGATGACCTTGGTAACTATGATCAAACCCAGTGGCGATTCTTTCATTATGAAAACGATAACGCGGTAGAATATAAAAATGGGCTGACAACGTTCGAAGTAGGCAAAGGCTATTGGTTGATAATAAGAAACCCAAAGGAAATTGATACTGGAGAAGGCACTACTACCAAAGTAACCAAGTTCGAGCCTTTCCAAATAGCCCTGCAGCGCGGCTGGAATCAAATCGGCAATCCTTATAATTTCGATATCTCCTGGTCTATGGTGGTCGAAGCTAATGGAAACAAGCCGGAGATAGGAGAATTAAGAGTATTTGAAGGCGGCTTTCAAAATAGTACCTTTTTAAAAAAGCAACGTGGCGGATTTATCTTTTCCGAATCAGCAACTACATTAAATGTTTCGCCTGAAGCGAAAAAAACATTGAATGGCGGAAGAATTGCTGAAGAGGAGAGGGAAAGAAAAAGTGCCAACGGATGGCAGATTAACCTTCACATAGAAAGTGACAAGGTACGGAATTCCTTTGGAGGTTTTGGAATGCATGCAGATGCTAATGTGAGCAAGGACAGATTTGATGATATCAAGTTACCAAATTTTGATTTCCTCCGAAATGTTGCTATCAATTTTGAACATCCTGAATATTTCTATCCTGCATTTTCTAAAGATATAGTACCTGAAGCAGAAAGTTATACATGGAACTTTAAAGTTGAATCAAATATCCAGCATAAAGCTACAACGCTGGAATGGAAGTATGATCCTGAAATCGATAGTCAAAAGTTGATGATACTCTTTGACGTAAGCATGAATAAGATGATTGATATGAAAAAAACCACTTCCTATACTTTTGATTATGCCAATGAACGACAGTTCCAGATTGCATATGGTGATGGTAATTACATCAATGAGCAGCTAAAACCTTCGAGCATTTCATTTGAAATGCCTTATCCTAATCCATTTAATGATCATCTGAGTTTCCCTGTCAATCTACCTGACGCGACAACTCCCTATCTTGTCGAATATGTAATTTACAATCACCTGGGGATAGAGGTTTATAAGGATGCACAGGAAGGCTGGACTGGCGGATTTCAGAAAATACAGTGGAACGGAAAAGATAAGGCCTATCATGACGTGGCCAGGGGAATATATCTCTATAAGATAAATATTGTGAATGGAGAGGACAAAATTGAGAAGACGGGTAGAATTATAAAAAAATAAAGGAGAAAAGCCCTGAGGCAGATGATCTGTTTGCCTCAG
>LXQK01000184.1:63715-68194 GCA_001683905.1 Marivirga sp. ANT-B6 | reverse complement strand
AAAAAAATAAAGGAGAAAAGCCCTGAGGCAGATGATCTGTTTGCCTCAGGGTTTTATTATTTTCTAATTTTTCTAATGATATAACCTACTATCAGAACCAATAAGACGACCAAAATAATCGCTGCCCAAAAACCAGCCTCGAAGATTCCAACAACGACATCGCAGCCTGATAAAAAAAACGTCGTTGATAATAACATGATTAGAAAAAAAATACCGTTTTTAGTCATTTGTATAAGGTTAAGGTTTAAAAAAATATCTTGGTATGCTTGTATTAAACAGCAGCGCGAAAAAATTGTTTTTTTTTCATCTTGTAGCGCACTCTTTACAATATTTAAGCGACACTTATTAGTCTTTCATTTCTAATATTCTTTTCAATGCACAATCTATTTATCTTTTACTAGATTTGTAACTTCAAACTTAAAAGAGCAAAGAATGAAAATCATCATTGCAGGTGCTGGTGAGGTAGGATTTCATTTAGCCAGATTATTAGCTACAGAATCGCATGATATTACCCTGATTGATACGCAGTATGAAAAATTAGATTACGCTCGGAACCATCTGGACGTAATGACCCTTAAAGGTGACTCGACATCTTTTAAAATCCTTAAAGATGCCAGAATCGGTGAGGCAGATCTGCTTATTGCAGTTACCTCAGCCGGAGATACGAATATTACCACATGCTTGATAGGCAAAAAGCTAGGAGCAAAAAAAACAATTGCCCGAATTCGGAACATGGAATACCTGGTGGACAAATCAATTCTGGATTTCAAAACCATGGGTATTGATGAGCTTATCTCGCCAGAATCCTTGGCGGCACGAGAGATAAAAAGGCTCCTTAAAGAGTCGGCCGTTACAGATTCTTTTGAGTTCGAAGACGGAAAACTGTCATTCCTTGGGTTACAAATCGATGAAAATGCGCCTTTGATCGGTAAGACGCTGGCGGAAACTGCCTATTTAAACCCTGATAACGATTTTATTATTGCTGCCATACACCGGGACGGCGAGACGATTATACCGAGAGGAAAGACCAGATTTCAGCTCAATGATCATGCATATTTCATTGCGCAATCCGGAGGTATGGACAATATTCTCAATTTTGCAGGAAAGAAAAGAATTCAAATCAAAAATATAATGATCCTGGGTGGAAGTCGTACGGGTATTCACGCCGCAAGAAGACTATCAAGTCAATATAATATTAAATTGATAGAAATCAACAAAGAGAAGAGCTTTGAGCTGGCAGATGAACTGCCCGAGGTATTGGTAATCAATGGCGATGGAACCAATGCAGAATTATTAGAAGAAGAGGGCATCAACCAGATGGATGCTTTTATCGCCGTTACAGGAAATTCAGAAACTAATATTCTCAGTTGTCTTGTCGCAAAAAATCGTGGTGTCGCAAAAACAATTGCCATGGTTGAAAATATTGAGTATATCAATCTATCTCATAATATTGGGCTGGATACAATGATCAATAAAAAACTAATTGCTGCAAATTTTATCTTCAGGTATATCCGGAAGGGCGAGGTTATCTCGCTAACAGGAATTAATGGCGTAGATGCTGAAATTCTTGAATTTAAAGTCCCTGCAGGATCAAAGGTGACTACCAAACCCATAAAAGACCTGGATTTCCCTAAGTCTGCAATTATTGGCGGGGTAATCCGGGATGAAGTTGGATATATTACCCTGGGAGAATTTCGAATTATTCCTAATGACAGGGTGGTCGTATTTAGTTTATCCAAATGCATTCATGACGTCGAGAAATTTTTTAGGTAGAATTAAATGTATGGTGCAGGACTATCTTTTTCTTATAGGTATAACCACTGGTGAATGAAGTTTAATTACCAAATTATCCTAAGCTTTTTAGGTTTACTTCTGGTCCTTAATGGCGCATTTATGCTTTTAAGTCTCCCCTTTTCATTTTATTATGAGGAGCAGTCGTGGGTAGGCATTCTCATATCGGGTTTAATAACAATTACTGTAGGCGTGGTAGCCAGGCTTTCCACCAGGAAAAACAAAAATAAAGACATAAAAAAGCGAGAGGGCTACCTTATCGTCACCCTTGGCTGGCTGTGCATGGCATTATTCGGAGCATTGCCTTACGTTTTAAGTGGCTCGATACCAGGTTTTACCAATGCTTTTTTTGAAACCATGAGCGGTTATACGACCACCGGGGCAACCATCATCATCGATATTGAAGCCATGCCAAAAGGGCTTCTATTTTGGCGCAGCCTCACCCATTGGATCGGAGGAATGGGCATTATCGTTCTCACCGTGGCCATTCTACCGTTGCTTGGCATTGGAGGCATGCAGCTTTTTGTTGCGGAAGCTCCCGGCCCGACGCATGACAAGCTACATCCAAGGATTACAGAAACTGCCAAGCGCTTGTGGTTGATCTATGTAATATTAACTGTTGCTGAATTGGTTTTATTGATGCTTGCCGGTATGAATTTCTTCGACGCTATCAATCATGCGATGGCTACAATGGCCACAGGAGGTTTTTCCACCAAAAATTTAAGTGTCGCTTATTATAATGATTCGCCGGTGATCCAGTATATCATCGTCTTTTTTATGTTCCTGGCAGGAACCAATTTCACGCTGACATATTTTGGCTTTAAAGGCAAATTCAGTAAAATTATCAATAACGAAGAGTTCAAGACTTACCTGTTCTTGGTGCTTTTACTTTCCGTCATTACCTCCATTGTTATCTTTGTCAATACAGATAATAGCCTCGAAAAAGCATTCCGTGATGGCATATTTCAAGTGGTTTCCATCGTTACGACGACAGGTTTTGTCACAGCAGACTACACCGGCTGGGCAGAGTTTACGACGATATTATTCTTTATTCTTTTTTTTACCGGCGCCTCGGCTGGTTCTACCTCCGGGGGTATAAAGATTGTCCGGCTTCTCATCCTGGTGAAAAATAGTATTCTTGAAATTAAGAGGCAAATACATCCGTCAGCTGTTATACCTGTTAGGTTCAACAAAAGAGCTGTATCACAAAGTATTTCGTACAACATTTCGGCATTCATTCTTATCTATATCATTATCTTCTTTTTGGGCTCCCTTGTTATGTCACTGGCAGGTCTGGATTTTAACTCGTCTTTAGGCGCTGTTGCTGCAACATTGGGTAATATTGGACCAGGGATTGGTTCAGTAGGCCCGGTAAATAATTTTGCTCATATATCACTATTTGGTCAATGGTTTCTTTCATTTCTCATGCTACTGGGTAGGCTGGAATTATTCACCGTGCTGATACTTTTCTCTCCCTATTTCTGGAGTAAAAGTTAAGCAACCCCAGAATCGTCACAATTTTCACTAAAAGTTAAAACCTTGAAGTACGACATCATCATTATCGGCGGAGGCATTGTGGGTTTGGCTTGCGCATACACGCTAAAAAAACAAAAACCTACGCTCAAAATTGCGCTTCTGGAGAAAGAACCACGACTCGCAAGACATCAAACCGGCAATAACAGTGGTGTAATACACTCGGGCATCTATTATAAGCCGGGAAGCCTAAAGGCAAAGAACTGTATTCAGGGATACCAGTCACTGATAGATTTTTGTGATACCCATGAAATTCCGTATGACCTCTGCGGAAAGGTGATAGTAGCCACCGAAACAGCCGAGATACCTGCCTTGAAAACGATCTTCGAAAGAGGCATCGCCAATGGATTATCTAAGATTAGAGATATTGACCAGGAAGAGCTGCATGCCTATGAACCACACGTGCGGGGGATTGCCGGCATCCATGTGCCTTACACGGGAATTATTGATTACACCGCTGTTTCAGAAAAATATGGTAATCTGTTTCATCAAGCAGGAGGCGACATTTTTCTGAACGAGAAAGTTGAAGACATCAAAAGAAATGGTGAGGGTTGTGAAATTATAACCCAGACAAATGCTTATAGGACAAAACTGGTTTTGAACTGTGCGGGACTATTTTCCGACAAAATTTCGGCATTATTACAGCCCAAGGTTAACTTTAGAATTATTCCTTTCCGCGGCGAGTATTATGAACTCAAAAAAACAAAAGAACACCTTGTAAAAACCCTTATATATCCGGTACCCGATCCAAACTTCCCATTTTTGGGCGTTCACTTTACCCGAATGATTAACGGAGGTGTGGAAGCCGGACCTAACGCAGTCTTTGCCTTCAAAAAAGAAGGTTATAAGAAGACCGATTTCGATTTTACGGATACCATGCATTCATTAAGCTGGCCGGGATTTAGAAAAGTGATGTTTAAATACTGGAAAACAGGCTTAGGAGAGTACTACAGATCATTTTCCAAGGCCGCTTTTACCAAAGCTTTACAAAGACTTATTCCTGAAATCACGGAAGACGATCTGGTACCCGGGGGAGCCGGTGTACGAGCGCAGGCATGTGATATCCATGGAGGCTTAATTGATGATTTTCTTATTCTGGAAGATGCCGATAGTATCCACGTATGTAATGCACCATCGCCAGCCGCAACGTCGTCT